>CALDTX010000052.1 GCA_937923565.1 uncultured Granulosicoccaceae bacterium
GGAAAAGGGCTGCGTCCCCTTTAAATTGGGCTGCGTCCCCTTTTAATTCGTCCCCTTTTTCAGTGCAACAACAAATAATCCACAAAATACCGCCCGCCCTTAATCGCGACGGTTACCACGCCCATAACTTGCGCATTGGTATTGGAAAATTGCTGGTGCCACACGACGGTGAACGATTTTTCCTTGCGGAATATGCAAGCCAATTCGCGGCCACCGGGGCGGCCCCAATTGGACTCATAGTGATCGGCGTTGGCCAGAAACTCTTCTGGCCCAATCTGGCTTTTTAAGGTGACTGAAAAATGGCAACTGTGCAGTGCGTAGTCGCGTTGTAGCAGACCCCGGATCACATCATCCATCATAGGGTCGGCAATATTCAGTACTTCGTTGTCATCAAGTTCTAAGCAGCTCATAACGTGATTTTACCTTCACAATCACGCCTTGAGTACCCCGCAGCAAACTGATTTAACACTCATGCATAAATTCGGTGTTTTTAGTCGCGGTTTTGCTTTCCCAAACGATAGCCGCGATACCACTCCTTTTCCAACTCTTTGGTTGTGAAATAAGAATGATGGCAATTTGCCGGTGTTGTGCCATTCATGCCTGCATCCATACCCGCTTTACGAGCAGTAGTTGCATTGACATGGCTCAAAGGTTTGAAAGACTCAGAAATAACAGAATTCAAACCGATAAAATCAAAGGTGCGCTTCATTGAGGCGACTCCACACTAATAAAATTTAATATGCCGGCCCATTCCGGCAATGTCGAAGCGAAAAGTACCATGCAAAGTGGGTTGGAAAACCTACCCAGTTCTCAGAGTGAGTGCCTTTAATCTTACGAGCTTTGCCCGTTGAGCCGTTTTAAGAACAACTGCTCGCATTGGGCGGAATCAGCGCACATTGCAAGCGTTTAATACACCGAAACCACCGGCTATCAAGACTGTGAAATAGCTTCTGTTTGGTCAATTAAACCCTAGTTTGCGTCGAGCACTTGTTCGAGCAGTTCAACCCAATGCATCACTCTAGCGCCGGTTCCAGCCTGCAATTGCAGCTGGCAACCGATATTCGCCGTTGCAATAACATCAGGCTTGCCTGCTTGCAAAGCAGCCACTTTATTGTCGCGCAACTTGCGGCTAATGTCTGGTTGGAAAATTGAGTAAGTGCCGGCTGATCCACAACAAATATGTGAATCATTTACCGCTGTTAACTCAAAGCCTAACTTTCGCAATAAGTTTTCGGTAACCAGCGGTAGTTTTTGCCCGTGCTGCAGTGTACACGGCGCATGAAAAGCGACCAAACCCACAGACTTCGCCTTTACATGAAATTGCGATAGGTCTTCATTCATGAGTACTTCAACAATGTCTTTACACAGGCTACTCACGGTTGCCGCCTTTTCGGCGTACTGCGGATCGTCGGCAAGCACATGTGCGTAGTCTTTAACCATAACGCCGCAACCGCTTGCCGTCGTGATAATCGCCGATGCACCAGACTCAATCATTGGCCACCATGCATCGATATTACGCTTCATAAACGCCTTCGCTGCATCTTGCTCGTTTAAATGAAAATGTACCGCACCACAACACCCCGCGCGCTCTGCTTTATGTAATTCAATACCAAGTGCATCAAGCACGCGCGCAGCTGCCACATTGGTTGCTGGAGCCATGGCAGGTTGTGCACACCCATCAAGCACAATCATTGAACGCGTGTGGGATTGCGTTGGCCACGCGGCTGGTTGCTGCTTTAACGGTACCGACTCGGCAATCGATGCGGGTAACAAAGCACGTACGGTCTGCCCTAACTTGACCGCTGGCGCTACACGCGCTGTGTAAGGCACAAAATTCAACACAGCTTTACGCATTAACTTTTGCTTTAAGGGCCTTTGCACTTGCTCCTCAACCAACGAACGTCCGTTGTCGAGCAGATGCCCGTATTCCACACCCGATGGGCACGTGGTTTCACAGTTGCGACAAGTTAAGCAACGATCCAAATGGTTCAGAGTTTTAAGGGTTGGCTTATGCCCTTCCACCACCTGCTTGATCAAATATATGCGACCACGCGGGCTATCCAATTCATCGCCCAGTAAGTTATACGTTGGGCAAGTTGCCAAACAAAAACCACAGTGGACACACTTGCGTAAGGTTTTTTCAGCGTCGATGGCTCGCGCATCATTGCTTAATGATGGATCAATCGTGGTTTGCATGCGCTTTTGCTCTTAGTGTTAAAGGGTTCACTGCAACATCAAACCTGAGGGGTATTAAATTCGGCATGAAATCGATTAGGATTAAACAAACCTTGCGGATCGAAACTGCTACGAAGGTTTTGTTGTAAGACACGCATGCCGCCATTGATCGGTTGGAATATTTCAAGAGCATCACCGCCAACACTAAAACGCGTTGCATGACCACCGGCTTGCTCGGCTGCGTTAAAAATAGTTTGCGCTGGTTCGTCGCTTAACAACCAACGTTGTGCACCCGCCCAATCATAGAGCCAGTCGCCATTAACCGTTAAGGCGTCAGCATATTCGGGCACTGATACACGCCACAAGGTTTTATCACTGTTAAAAAACGCATGCGTTAAGTCACGCAGACTTAACCAAAATTGCACGCCTTGTTCGCCGGACAAAACGTCCCCGCCTAATTGTTTCTTCGCTGCATCCACCGCCGCTTGCGAGCCGCTTAAACGTATATATTGTTTATTTCCCACAACCGCCGCGGCCGTTAACGGCACGGCTTGTCGCATTAGCTTTATCAGCGGTGCATTATTAAGTTCGGTGTCGAGTTCATGCACTAAGGTTTCAGTGGCCTCTGGCAGCGGCAACACTTTCATCGATGTTTCTAGCAGCACACCCATGGTGCCAAAGGCACCCACTTGCAATCGGGCGGCATCGTAACCGGCAACGTTTTTCATTACCTCGCCACCAAAGCGCAAACACTCGGCCTTACCATTAATAATGCGCATACCCAGTACATAATCTCTTACCGCACCGCTAAAGGGTCGGCTTGGCCCTGAAAGCCCGGTGGCCAAAACACCGCCGATGGTGCCGGTGTTTAGCACTGGTGGTTCAAACGGTAAATACTGACCATTGTCTTGCAACACTTGATTCAGTGCTTGCATCGACGTGCCTGTTCTTACCGTTACCACTAACTCGGTAGGTTCGTAATTAACAATACCGCAGTGCGCTGTTGTGTTTAATGTCAGCGCTTCGCTATTACCCGCAACATGATCAGTACCAGCAACATTGTCAGTATCTGTGTTGCTCCCTGCACTATCGTCTTGTGGAACAAAGCCCAAAAAATGTTTGCTGTTGCCGCCGACAATCGTGATCGCTTTTTCTGCGGCAACCGCCTGTTCAACCTGCTGTTGTAGCTGATCAGTAATATCGTTTTCTTGCACGTTTAGAATCGTTCCAATTCAGGGAAAGGGAGTTCGCCGTTGTGCACATGCATGGCACCGAACTCAGCGCAACGTTGTAAGGTTGGCACCGCTTTTCCGGGGTTCAGTAAACCGTTTGGGTCGAAAGCGGCTTTAATCGCGTGAAACTGCTCCAGTGTGTTCTTATCGAACTGAACACACAGCTCATTAATTTTTTCAACACCAACGCCGTGTTCACCGGTAACGGTGCCACCAACTTCAACACACAGCAATAAAATCTTACTGCCTAACTGCTCCGTGCGTTCTGTTTCACCCGGCACGCCGGCATCAAATAAAATCAACGGATGCAAATTACCATCGCCTGCATGAAAGACATTGGCAATTTCAAGATCGTACTCTGCCGATAACTGCTCCATACGTCGCAATACATAAGGCAACTGACTTCGGGGTATCGTGCCATCAATACAATAGTAATCGGGTGCCAGTCGGCCAACCGCTGGAAATGCAGACTTACGTCCTTTCCAAAGCAAGGTGCGCTCTTCTTCGGATTGCGCCACGCGTAAGCTACTGGCTCGGCAATCCGTAAACACTTTAGATACGCCTTCTATTTGTGTATTAACTTCTTCTTCTAAACCATCAAGTTCGCATAACAGCAAGGCAGCGGAATCGGTTGGGTAGCCGCATTGGGCAAACGCTTCGGCCGCCACCATGGCAGGTTTATCCATCAGTTCCAGCCCGGCTGGAATAATGCCAGCAGCGATCACTTTACCCACCGCATCGCCAGCATCTTCAACGCTGTTAAACGCAGCCATCACAAGTTTTGCACTCGGTGGCGTTACCAGCAGCTTCACCGTGACCTCAACAACCACCGCGAGCATGCCTTCTGAACCATTCAAAATGGCGAGCAGATCGTACCCGGCACTGTCTTGTGCTTGGGAACCGAAAGTGAGCAGCTCGCCGTCGATCGTTACCACTTTTGCAGCAATAACGTTATGCACGGTTAACCCGTACTTTAAGCAATGTACACCACCGGAATTTTCGGCAACGTTACCACCGATGGTGCAGGCAATTTGCGAGGAAGGATCCGGGGCGTAATACAAACCCAAAGGTCTGGCGGCATCGGAAATGGCTAAATTGCGAACGCCAGGTTGTACTCTGGCATAGCCATGCTGTGCGTTTAGTTCAATAATCTGGTTGAACTTTGCCATACCCAGCAAAACACCGTCTTCGTGAGGCAGCGCTCCTCCAGACAGCCCAGTGCCAGCACCGCGGGCAACCACAGGTACTTTTTCTTCACTGGCCCAACGCAATATCGCTTGAATTTGTTCAATGGTGTCGGGCAACACCACCACCAGCGGAGACTTCTTAAACACCGTAAGCCCATCTGACTCATACGGACGTAAGTCTTCATCGGCCGTTAAGATGCTGCTGGCAGGCAGAATAAGTTCTAACGACTGACGGTAAACGGCGCGGCGTTCAGCGCGGCTCATGCCATTCAACAAGGCCCCTTCGGAGGCTGGTTCAGAATTAGCTGCAACAGACATAAGCATTCAATATTATGAGATGTAGTGCTAGCTTATAACAGGCATTCGGTTATTTGCCTACATGAAATCGGTCTGGGTTGAGCGCGCACGGACAATTTGTGAATTCTCAGAACGGGCAATTGGTCAGGTGCTGCCAACGAAAATACGATAAAATAGACCCACATCCAGCTAAGAACCGATCTTTAGTTAAGCTGACCTGGTAGGTAGTTTTACTACCAAACACCTAAAAATTGAAAACCAAAAAGACAAATAACTCATGAGACGCAGACGAGACGCGAAAATAATTGCGACCCTGGGCCCTTCAAGTAACTCGTTAGAAAAAATTGGCGAACTGTTCGATGCTGGCATCGATGTTTTCCGGTTAAATTTTAGTCACGGCACCCATGAAGACCATCGCCGTACACACGACTACATCCGACAAACTGAAGAAATCAAAGGCAGGCCCATCGGTATTTTGGCCGACCTACAAGGACCAAAACTGCGCGTAGGCAAGTTTAAGAACAAGTCCGCCATGCTCGAAACCGGTCAACAATTTATTGTTGATCAACGCGACGAACCCGGTGACGAAAACCGCGTAATGCTGCCTCACCCTGAAATTTTTGCCGCCATGCAGGTGGGCTCGCAACTATTAGTTAATGACGGGAAAATTCGTTTGCAGGTTATCGAGTTCAATGACAACCAGGCTGTTACCGAAGTTATGGTTGGCGGAGAGATCAGTAATCACAAAGGCGTTAACGTGCCAGATATCGTGTTACCGATCTCACCACTCACTGAAAAAGACCGCACCGATTTAACCTTCGCGCTAGAGCTTGGCGTCGACTGGGTTGCTATGTCGTTTGTTCAGCGCTCCGAAGATATCAGCGAAATGCGCGCTTTAGTTGGTCGAAAAGCGGCCATCATGGCCAAACTGGAAAAACCAGCCGCCATTCAGGATTTAGAGGGTATTGTGCAACTGGCCGACGGTGTCATGGTGGCACGTGGCGATCTTGGTGTTGAAATGCCACAAGAAAAAGTGCCAGTTATTCAGCGCAAAATTGTGCGGGCCGCTCGGCGCGAAGGCAAACCCGTAGTCATCGCAACGCAAATGCTCGAATCAATGATTCAGTCGCCGGTACCCACCCGCGCAGAATCTTCCGATGTTGCCACCGCAATATACGACGGTTCAGATGCGGTGATGTTGTCGGCTGAAACCGCTGCAGGCGACTTCCCTGTTGAGGCTGCTAACGCCATGAATCGCATTATCATTGAAGTGGAACGCGACGAATACTACCGAAAGTCGATCGATGCAAACCTGCCCGCCCCAGGCGACACGGTTGCCGACGCTATTAGTTCGTCATTGCACCATATCTCCAACGTGCTACCCTTGGCCGCAACACTGACTTATACCGAATCTGGCTTTAGCAGCTTTCGCGCAGCGCGCGAACGCCCGGAAGCACCAGTAATTGGTTGTACACCTTATAAGGAAACGGCGCGTCGTTTAGCGTTGGTTTGGGGAGTGCATGCTGTTTTGTCAGCAGAAATGAGCAATGTCGATGAAATGGTGGCTAATGCCATCAAAATTACACTGCAAGAGGGTTTTGGTGAATTAGGCGAAATAATCGCTATCACCGCTGGCATGCCTTTTGGTCGCACCGGCACCACCAATATGCTTCGACTGACGCGGCTAAAAGAGCTCTAAGCTCACACATTTAACGCTTTTTGACACAAAACGTGCGCTGTTTCCTACATCCTATGTGGTTGATAATGGTGTGATTTGCTTCATCACGGTAAGGTTATAGAATGATGAATATGATCAGCAAACAAAAGAAAACTGTGTCAAAGCTAAATCAGGCCGTAATTGCCATTGCGTTCGCCGTGAGTCTACTGTCGCCCGTTTTTGCGAACGAACACAACGAGCTCATTACCCGCAGTGTTGTTGCCAAGCAAGGCGACACACTGGCCATTATTGCCAGAGAAGAGCTGGGCCGCTCAGGCTTGGCTCCACTGTTGGCCGACTTCAACAACTTATCGGTCAATCAATCGCTAACACCCGGTCAGTCTATTCTGATTCCGCTTTTTACACCGTCTACCCGAGAATTTGCCACGGTTGTTTTTGTCAAAGGCAAAGTACTCAAAGGGCGTAAAGCACTCAACCTTGACGACAAAATCTATCTGCACGAACTACTGATTACTGGCGACGACGGCTTTGCCAGCATGGTGTTTGAGTCTGGGTCGGTGGTTAACCTGCAGCCAAAAACGCACGCCAAACTTGAAAAACTAAACTGCCTTGAAACAGACGATAACTGTTTAATTGTTATCGACTCAGCGCAAGGCGAAATCAGCTCCGACGTTAAAAATCGCGACGGGCAAGAGACCGATTTCAGAATCAAAATGCCGTACGCATCGGCGGCGGTGCGCGGTACTTTCTTTGAGGTTAACGCCGATAATGAAGCCATTGTGGTGGGTGTCACCGAAGGCGAAGTACTGCTAAACGCTGAAAACTCAGACGTACCGTTAGATCAAGGCTTCGGCTCTGTGGCCGAAAAAGGCAACGCACCCAGTGCACCTATTGCGCTACTGCCAGCGCCGGTTTATCGCTATATACCAACACGTGCAGCACCCGGCGACCGCATCTCTTGGTGGAACCTCACCAACGCTAACACTTACCTGTCGAGCATTACCACCGATGAAGCAGGCGTTGACATCGTGGCAGGCTTAAACAACGAAGACAGCCTTCTGCCTATTAAAGAAATGGAAGCCGGCGACTACTTCTTGAATGTTCGCGGCATCGATCCAAACGGTCTTAAAGGGTTTATATCGTCAACCCGTTTAACCGTTGCCAGCATCGACCCAGACACAGCACCGGTTAATACGCAAATCACGCGCGAAGGCGAACAATTTCTGGTTGAGGTTGTAAACCCGGAAGGCGAAGCACCCGGTTACGAAATACAAGTGTCCCGCACTGAAGACTTCACTGACCCTCTCAGCGTCGACACTAACAGCAGCGGCTCAGCCTTGTTCAGACTCGACAGCGATAAAATCTTCACGCGAGCACGCGTCTTGCTGGAACCCAAGAAAGTATCTGAGTTTGGTGAGATCAGCGCTTCACAGTAACGTGTAAAGCTAAAGCGGTACTAGCGCGTTACCGGTTTTAAACCAACCTGTATAAACAAACCTGTTTACACAAACTTGAAGTCGATTGCTCGGCGCGCTTTGGCTAACTGATGCAGCATTTCTTCACCACCTCGAACTGCGACGCCCACGGCCAGAATATCCAACACCACCATTTGCGCTAACCGTGATTTAACCGGCGAAAAGATATCGCTGTCTTCAACGATATCCACGCTTAAATTAACATCGGCTAACTCTGCCAGCGGCGATTTTGTCGCCGTTACGCTCACCACTTTTGCGCGCGCATCTTTGGCGATTTGCACCGTGGTGAGCAAATCCTGGTTTCTGCCCGAGTGTGATATTGCAATCACCAACGCGTCTTTGTCTAACAAGGACGCCGCCGGATGCTGTATGTGTGGATCAGAATACGCAATAGCAGGCTTGCCCAAACGGAATAACTTAAGCTGTGCATCTTCGGCAACAATGGCTGAACCACCCGAACCATAAAGCTCGATTCGGTTGCAATCTATATAAAACTGAATGGCTTTATCGAGCGCATCGTAATTAAGCTGATTACGCACATGCACTAACGAGGCAATAGCGCCATCGATTAACTTGGTGGTTAGCTCTTTTCCCGAATCGTCAGGCGTGACATCGCGATAGAAAAACGTTCCGCGGCTGGCTAAGTCTTGCGCCAAACGCAGTTTAAACTGCTGAAAGCCAACACACTCTAAAGCTCTACAAAATCGTATAACAGTGGGTTCGCTAACGCCTGCCAAACTGGCTATCGCTTGTATCGAAGATTGAACACTGTTGTCCGGATCGGCCAAGATAACGTCGGCAACTTTTTGCTCAGACTTTCTTAGCCCATCACGAGCAGATTTTATTTTCGCCAACATAAGACAAGCGTGTCGTGGGTCAGGGACTCCAGTATACCGAGATGGGCGGCAAGTGTTTTTCGAAAAAAGCGGCGATTGGTAACGGATTAGAGACATTTGGCGCGATTGCCTGCTCTAATACCTGCTTTTTTTGTTCACCGGTGATATGCAAATAGCGATAGCGCGATCGCAACAATGCAGCACGCGTTAACGAAATGCGTTCTTGCGCAACCGTGCTTGGCCGAAGCACAGCAACATTATGCGCACTGTCTAACGCCATCGCCGCATCCAAACCTTCGGTTTCAGGAAACAACGACGCCGTATGACCATCTGACCCCATGCCCAGAATAACAACAGAAAACGGCTCTGCAATATTGGCAATTGCCTGATCGATCACACTCAATGCCTGTTCCGGTGTTGCGCCTTCACGATACAAACTCACAAACTTTGCGTCGGCCGCTTTATCGACCATGAGCTTCTCGCGTACAAAACGCTCATTGCTGTCGGGTGAGTCATAAGGCACCCATCGTTCATCCGCCAATGTAATCGTAACGGCTGACCAATCAAGATCCTCCTGACTCAGCTTTTCGAACACCGGCAAGGGCGTGCTTCCACCAGACACAACCAACGATGCACTTTGCAACTGATCGATAGTTTCTTTAAGCCGAGTGGCAATTTCATGGGTAAGCGTTGTAGCCAATGCTTCGCTATCGGCTTCGCTATTCCATTGTGCAGCCATTATTCCTCGTACCATTTGAAGCCCTCTCGACTGATTAACGCATTCGCGGCAGCAGGCCCCCAAGTGCCTGCTGTATAGGGTTTTGGTGTAACGTTATGCTGCTCCCATGCTTGGCGAATCGGGTCTATCCATGCCCATGCAGCAGCGACTTCATCGCGTCGCATAAACAAGGTTTGGTTGCCACGAATAAGGTCCATGCACAAGCGTTCGTAAGCGATCATTTGGCGCTTTTTGAACACATCGTTAAAGTCTAAATTTAAATGCACCGGTTGCAGCTGTATGTCATCGCCCCACGCTTTAACATAAATGCGCATGCGGATGCTCTCTTCAGGTTGCAAACGAATAATGAGCTGATTAGGTGTTGAAAAACCATCGGCGGTTTCGAAGATTGAATGCGGCACCTTTTTAAAGTTAACGATAATCTCTGTGGTTTTACTTTCCATTCTTTTGCCGGTACGCAAAAAGAACGGTACACCTTCCCACCGCCACGATGCAATTTCTGCACGTATCGCAACAAAGGTTTCAGTTTTACTCTCTGATGGCACATCTTCGTTGTCGCGGTAACCAATTACCGCACCATCAGCATAGGCACCGGCCTTGTATTGACCACGCACTGTGTTCTCAATAGCATCACCACCCACCAATGGCTTTAATGCTCTTAATACTTTTATTTTTTCATCGCGCACAGCATCCGGGTCAATGCTAACGGGCGGCTCCATAGCCAGTATGACCAACAGTTGCAACAAGTGATTTTGAACCATGTCGCGAAGCGCACCGGTTTGATCATAAAACGCACCGCGTCCTTCAGCACCCAGACTTTCTGCAATGGTTATTTGCACATCACTAATGCGCTCGTTACGCCATAAAGGTTCGAACAACGCATTACCGAAACGCAGTGCCATTAAGTTCTGCACAGCCTCTTTACCCAGGTAATGATCAATTCGGAAAATCTGTTTTTCGTTAAATGAAGCTGCCAGCTGATCGTTAATTTGTTCTGCCGTTTCCTGATCGCGACCTAATGGCTTTTCTAAAGCCACTCGGCTTTGCTCAGTAATTAAGCCCGCCTCATCAACGCCATTACAGATAACCGAAAACAGGTTCGGTGCTACCGACAAATAAAACACACGCGCAAGCTCTTCACGACCAGCGAGCATGTCGCCTAAGTCGCTATAGCCTTCAACGGTTGTTACATCAATTGGCAAGTAGAACACGCGTTGCAAAAATTCTTGCCAGGCAGCGGCGTCGAAGTCGGCCTCAGGAATATGGATACGAGCATCGGTTTCCATTAACTCGCGAAACGACTCGTTGTTATAGTCTCTGCGAGCAACCGCTATAATTCGACCCCCTTCTGCCAGCTGACCTTCACAGTGTCTGAAGTACAAAGCGGGTAACAATTTGCGCATCGCAAGATCGCCAGTGCCTCCAAACAGAATGAAGTCGAAGGGTTGCTGGTCAACAGGGCTGGCTGAGTTTTTCATAAAATTTTTCGTGCTAAAAAGGTCAGCAATTTGAACTAAGGTTTAGTATTGAAACAAGCGTACCGCTTTTCCTTATGACAGTACGTTAAAACTACTATGTAATTTTATTACATAATATTGGCAATTACATAGCGGAATTGTACCTTTATCTCGTTTAAAATTCTGCAAAAATAGAGTCACCTAACAAATACAATCCAATATATTAGACATTACAAACGCTAAATACACCTTATTTCAGGAATAATTCAGCTAACTTATCTGTTCAATGTTGGCACACGATGCACACAAACTGTGCCATAATTCCGGTAGCAAACTTACCAAATAGCCGAGCACCCCTCTAACCTCATGACAAGCATCAATAGCACTCTTGCCAGCATTACCCAGCGCGTTATCGACCGTAGTGGCCCCACTCGACTGCACTATGTTAATCGCATTGAAAAATTCGCGGGGAGCAAAACACAACGCGGCCAGCTGTCTTGCACTAACCTGGCTCATGCTGTGGCTACCGCACCCAGCAACGACAAACTGAAACTACACGCCGAAGAACAACCCAACCTGGCGATCGTGTCTTCGTATAACGAAATGCTATCCGCGCACCAACCCTTTGTTGACTACCCCGACATCATAAAGCAAGCGGTACGAGAAAAAGGTGCAACCGCACAATTCGCCGGTGGCACACCAGCGATGTGTGATGGTGTTACGCAAGGCCAGCCGGGTATGGAGCTATCGTTGTTTAGTCGCGATGTTATTGCCATGTCGACCGCTATCGCACTGTCACACAATATGTTTGATGCAGGGGTTTATTTGGGCGTTTGCGACAAAATCGTACCCGGTTTGCTGATGGGCGCCT
>CALDTX010000053.1 GCA_937923565.1 uncultured Granulosicoccaceae bacterium
TGCGATTATTCGAGAGATGGTTGATCGGCTTGAAGCTAAAACAGTGTAGTGCGATATAATGCACTAACCAGACAAAAACCCAATATATATAATAATATCAATAATATATAATCTATAATGCTGTGCTTTATTATGCACAAAAACCTTTACTCACTTGAAGTTACCGCCTATACTGTCGATAACAAAGCAGTGAGGTTGTTTGCATGAGCCAGCAAATTGATTTTCGTACCAGTCCCTTAAATTACCGGCATTGGCGTGTTGAATACGATGGAGCGGTCGCCAACCTGTTTATGGATGTTGATGAAAATGCCGGTTTATTCGACGGTTATCAGCTCAAACTCAATTCCTATGATTTAGGCGTGGATATCGAGCTAAACGATGTCATTCAACGCATGCGATTCGAGCATCCTGAAATTAAAACTGTGGTGATGCAATCAGCCAAAGATAAAGTCTTTTGTGCTGGTGCAAATATTCGAATGCTAGGCGGTGCTGAGCATAGTCATAAAGTTAATTTCTGTAAGTTCACTAACGAAACCCGCAACGCCTTTGAGGCTGCCGAAGCCGAGTCTGGTCAGAATTACATCGCCGCTATTAAAGGTGCTTGTGCCGGCGGTGGCTATGAACTGGCACTCGCATGCAATCACATTATGCTAACTAACGACAGCACATCGGCTGTGTCGTTACCCGAAGTGCCGTTGTTGGCCGTGTTGCCCGGTACCGGTGGATTAACACGCGTCACCGATAAACGCAAAGTGCGTCGCGACAGAGCCGATATTTTTTGCTCTATCGAAGAAGGCGTTAAAGGTCAGCGCGCCAAAGACTGGGGATTAGTCGATGAAGTGATAGCAAATTCTAAATTCGATGAAACAGTGCAACAAAGAGCACGCGAAATGGCGGCCAGTTCGGCAAAAGCCAACATCGGTGAAGGTATTAAGCTGAACCCTTTAGAACGTACGGTATCCGATAACGCCATCGTTTATTCGTTGGTTGAAGTTGAGCTGGATAGAGCGGAACGTCGAGCGTTTATTACCCTCAAAGGCCCCGAAGAAATCGCGCCCGCAACGATGGATGCGTTTGTGGCTCAGGGCGATCAAGCCTATCTGTTAAAGCTATGCAGAGAACTTGAAGATGCCATTCTGCACCTGCGTTTTAACGAAATGGAATTAGGCTTATGGGTATTTAAAACCACCGGCGATCAAGATTTATTCGCAGAACACGAGGCACTGATCAATACAAACGCCGATCACTGGTTAGCAAATGAAGTGCGCCAATACTGGAAACGTACACTCAAGCGCGTCGATGTTACCTCGCGCTCTCTAGCAGCTTTTATTGAGAATGGCTCGTGTTTTGTTGGCGTATTGGCCGAATTGCTGTTCGCAGTAGACCGCAGCTACATGATGGATGGCAGCTTTGAAGGCGATAACCGCAAAATTGCAACCATCAAGCTTACCGATTCGAATTTTGGGGCATACCCCATGGGCAATAATTTAACGCGCCTCGAAACGCGTTTTATTGGCACACCCGAAAGCGTTTCCGCCGCCAAAGACAAGATCAACACCGAATTAGAAGCTGAAGATGCTGACGAACTCGGTTTAGTCACGATGATACTGGACGACATCGACTGGGATGATGAAGTGCGAATCTTTATGGAAGAACGTGCATCGTTCAGCCCGGATGCCATGACAGGTATGGAAGCTAACTTGCGCTTTGCAGGGCCTGAAACAATGGAAACCCGCATTTTTGGTCGACTTACCGCATGGCAAAACTGGATTTTTAATCGACCAAACGCTGTTGGTGCTGACGGCGCATTACAACGCTATGGAACGGGTGTGCGCGGTAACTACAACATGGAACGAGTCTAATTCATTATTAACCGGGTTAACCACAGTGGTTAATCAAAGGAAATCAATATGTCTAGTGTGATGAACGTTAGCTACGATACGCAAATTCCAAACAATGTGGGATTAAGCAGCGATAGAAAAGTGCTCAAAGCACTGGAAAAATGGCACCCGGGATACATCGATTGGTGGAATAAATTAATACCGCAAAACTTTCAAGACTCGATGGTGTATTTGCGTACCGCTGTTAGTGTTGATCCTAAAGGTTGGGCAAAATTTGATTACGTCAAAATGCCAGAATACCGTTGGGGTGTTTTGTTAGCACCAGAAGTTGAAGACCGGCTTATCCCTTGTGGCGAGCACAAAGGTGAAAAGGCCTGGCAAGAAGTGCCGGGCGAATATCGCAACATGCTCAAACGGTTAATTGTTATTCAAGGCGATACAGAGCCTGGCTCGGTTGAACAACAACGCTTCTTAGGCCTTACCGCACCTTCACTTTACGATTTACGCAATCTGTTTCAGGTGAACGTTGAAGAGGGGCGTCATTTGTGGGCGATGGTTTACCTGCTGCAAAAATACTTTGGTAAAGACGGACGCGAAGAAGCAGACGATTTACTACGCCGCTCATCCGGTTCAGACGAAGCGCCACGCATGCTGGGTGCCTTTAATGAAGAAACACCCGACTGGTTATCTTTTTTCATGTTCACATACTTCACAGACCGTGACGGGAAAATGCAGTTGGAAAGTCTGGCGCAGTCCGGTTTTGATCCACTGAGCCGAACCTGCCGGTTTATGCTCACCGAAGAAGCTCACCATATGTTTGTTGGTGAAACAGGTGTGGGCCGGGTTATTCAGGCTACCTGCGAAGCCATGACAAAGGCCGGCATTTCTGATCCGAACGATATCGGCAATGTTCGTGATCTTGGCGTCATCGATTTACCCACCATTCAAAAGAAACTGAACTTGCACTACACTTTGTCGCTGGACTTGTTTGGTCAGGAAGTTTCAACTAATGCGGCTAATGCGTTTAATAGTGGTATTAAAGGTCGTTATATGGAACACCGTATCGACGACGATCACGAACTTAAAAACGATCACTACACGGTGCAAAACGTTGTAGGTAACAGCATTGTAGAAGAGTCTGTGCCCGCGCTTACCGCCATTAATATGCGTCTTCGCGACGACTACATAAAAGATGCATCCGGTGGTTTAAGCCGTTGGAACAAGGCCATAAAGAAAGCCGGCATTGATTTCGCGTTAGCACTACCGCATGAAGCGTTTCATCGTCAGATTGGTGTTTTCTCTGCCATTAAAGCGGACCCAACCGGCAATATAATTTCTGATGCCGAATGGGAAAAAAGCAAAGACCAATGGCTACCCAACTTAGACGATGGCAAATATATTCAATCGCTAATGGTTCCGTGTTATGAAGCTGGGCGGTACGCGTCGTGGATAGCTGAACCTAAAGTCGGTGTCGACAACAAACCCGGCGATTTCGAGTTTGTCAAACTGCACATGGCTTAAAAGAATCAAAGCGAGTAGATATGGTGAGTCAACCTCTTAAGCAGCACCTGATAGACCCGGAAATTTGTATTCGGTGCTACACCTGCGAGAACACCTGTCCAATTGAGGCTATTGAGCACGATGACAACAATGTTGTTGTTGATGCCTCGAAATGTAATTTTTGCATGGACTGTATTTCGGTTTGCCCCACCGGTTCTATTGATGAATGGCGTGTTGTTAATCAACCGTACTCGCTGGAACAACAGTATGAATGGGAGGAGTTGCCTGAGCAGGAAGAGCTTGAAGTCGCCCAGTCGAGCGAATTGGGTGATGGATCAAGCGCAAACGATGACCCTATTGCATTGCTGCTGGCAGAAGCTCATAAAGGTGCTGGTGGAAAACCTGTTGCGCCGGTATCTGCGCTTAAGCCAACCATCAATCTATACAATTTGAGTCATGCCGTTGAAGCCACCGTGCAGGGAAACTTCAAACTGACCTCTGATTCAGCAGATTCAGACGTCAGGCATATTATTCTGGACTTTCAGGGAAAACCGTTTCCGGTGCTCGAAGGGCAGTCCATAGGCGTTATTGCACCCGGTACCGATGAGCAAGGTAAAGAACACTTACCACGGCTGTATTCTGTGTCGAGCCCTAAAGATGGAGAACGTGCCGGCTATAACAACGTGTCGTTAACCGTGAAACGCGAAGAACAGGGTGTGTGTTCAAACTACTTGTGTGATCTCGAAACTGGTGACAAGGTAAACATCACAGGTCCGTTTGGCGCTACCTTTTTGTTACCTACAGAGCCCAACGCTCGCTTACTGATGATCTGCACCGGAACAGGTGCCGCACCCATGCGCGCTTTCACCATGGCGCGCCAACGGACTGTTGGTGCAAAGCCAGGTAGCATGGTGATGTACTTCGGTGCTCGTACACCGGAAAGCTTGCCGTATTTTGGGCCATTAAAAAAAGTACCGGTCAGTTTATTGGAGCAAAACCTCTGCTACAGCCGCATACCCGAACAAAACAAAGAGTATGTGCAGGATCGAATGCTGCACGACAAAGAAAAACTCGCGTCCATGCTTGAAGATAACAACACGCATATTTTTATCTGTGGTCTGAAAGAGATGGAAAACGGCGTCGAACAGGCCTTTAACGAAATTGCTTTACTTGCTGGGCACGATTGGGCGAAGCTGCGCGATACCCTCCGTGAACAAGGGCGCTTTCATGTGGAAACCTACTAACAGCTCCTTAGAAGAAAAAGAAGAGGCCATTAACGCCCTCATTGTATTGGTGGGCGAACGTGTGCGTGCTGCGCGCAAAGACGCGGGCATTTCACGCAGAGAATTAACCCTGTTGTCCGGTGTGTCGCAACGCTACCTTGCACAACTGGAAAGCGGTGAAGGCAATATTTCCATTGGTTTATTAAAACGTATTGCGATAGCTTTCGAACGTCCACTGGAATCATTCATTATTGACGACGACGAACTCAGTATTGAAGCCAATCAGATGGCTACGCTGTACCGACAAGCCGATGCAAGCACCCGAAGCCGGGTGCAACACGTGCTTAACCCACAGCAACGGCTGCAAAACAAAGCACAACGAATTTGCCTTATCGGACTTCGCGGTGCGGGTAAATCGGCTCTTGGTGCACGCATTGGTAAAGAGTTCGGTGTTAAATTTTTCGAACTAAATCACCAAATAGAACAGGCTGCCGGCATGCCGATTGCCGAGGTTATCGCGCTATATGGTCAGGAAGGGTACCGGGAGCTTGAAGCGAGCAGTTTAAGTAACATCATCGATACGCAAAACCAAATTATTCTGGCAGTGGCCGGTGGCGTTGTATCCGACAACGAAACGTTTACCAAGTTGTTGTCTCGTTTCAACACCGTCTGGGTTAAAGCGTCTCCTGATGAACACATGGAACGCGTAAGAGCACAGGGTGACATGCGCCCCATGGCCGATAATCCACAAGCAATGGTGCAACTGAGGCAAATATTGAAAAACCGTGAAGCACAATACAAGCAAGCCGACTTCCAACTGGACACAACAGCAAAATCTCTTGATCAGTCTCATGTAGAATTAAGCGAACTGATTAAAGCCGAAGCGCTAATTAAGCCTTAACTTAACAGTTAGTGTTTTTACCCGCATAACGTTAACCCCGCGAACGAGATCAATTTCCATGAGTGTGACCACACGCATCGAAGACAACGTCGGTTATGTTGAAATCAACAACCCGCCAGTTAACGCCATAGGCCTTGCGGTGCGGCAAGGTTTGCTCGATGCGGTGAGCTGGGCAGAAAAAGAACGCCTGGAACGAGTCATCGTTACCGGCGCTGGAAAAATATTTGCGGCAGGTGCCGATACCAAGGAATTCGATCACGCGCCTGTCGAACCTCACTTACCCGATGTATTAAACGCTATTGAAAAAAGCTTTGTGCCTTGGATTGCTGCCATCAACGGTGTCGCTTTAGGTGGTGGTGCTGAAATTGCGATGGCCTGTCGTATGCGCATAATGGATGTTAAAGCGAAAATTGGTTTACCCGAAGTTACGCTCGGCGTGATACCCGGCGCAGGCGGTACGCAACGACTACCCAAACTGGTGGGGTTAGAAACGTCGTTATCGATGATCAGTCAAGGTAAGCCGGTAGATGCTAAAACGGCTTTGACTAAAGGTCTTGTACATGCAATAGAAGCTGATGTACTGGACGCTGCCTTCATGGTTAATTCAGAGGAGCTTTTATGTCGTGTTCCAACATGGGAGCTTCCTTCGCCAGAGCCTGATGCCAACGTTATAGAAAACGCAAGGCAATTGATCGCTAACAAAGCACGTGGACAAAACGCGCCTTCGATGGCAATAGATGTCATTGAATCCGGTTTAACAACGACATTCGATGAAGGTTTAGCACTAGAGCGCCGTACCTTCATAGCCTTGCGAAGTGCTGAGCAAGCAAAAGCACTCAGGCACATCTTTTTCAGCGAGCGCGGTGCTAAAGCACCGAAGTGGCTTAGCGCACAGCCTCAAGCCCTGGAACACATAGCCGTCGCCGGCGGAGGTACGATGGGCGCAGGCATTGCCTATGCTTTGCTCAATGCGGGCAAAAAAGTCACTGTACTTGAAATAGATCAAAATGCGGTAGAGCGAGCTGCGGTTAATATCAATCGTATTATTGATGCAAGCCAAGCCCGCGGCTTACTCACACCTGAAAAAGTCACAGACATTCAGAACAGGCTACACATTACTACCGATTATTCTTCGATAAGTGATGCAACGTTAGCCATAGAAGCAGCGTTTGAAAGCATGGATGTCAAGCGAGCCGTTTTCGAAAAATTTCACGAGGTATTACCGGCACACGCTACCATCGCAACCAATACTTCTTACCTCGATGTTAACGAGATTGCCGCGTTTATACCTAATCCAGGGCGCGTACTTGGCTTACACTTTTTCGCACCCGCCTACATCATGAAGCTATTGGAAATTGTACGTGCAGATCAAACCCACGATGTGCATCTTGCGCAAGGGTTTGAACTAGGCAAAATACTTAGAAAGATACCTGTTATTGCTGGTGTGTGTGATGGCTTTATTGGTAATCGTATTTTGTCGCGTTATCGGGAGGCCGCCGATACCGTTCTTATGGATGGCTCCACACCGTGGGAAGTAGATGAAGCAATGGTAGACTTTGGTTACGCCATGGGGCCTTACGAAGCACAGGATCTTTCCGGGCTCGATATAGCACACGCAAACCGACGCCGACAAGATGCTACCCGCGACCCAAACAGGCGTTACATACCGATTGCAGATCGTATGGTAGAGCTAGGTAAACTGGGTAAAAAGACGGGAGCGGGTTGGTACCGTTATCCTGGCGGCGGTGGCAAAGTTGATGACCCAATCGTGGCAGACTTAGCCCTTGAAGAGGCACGGCTCGCCGGCCTCGAGCGCAAAGATTACAGCACAACAGAAATCAAAGAACGCTTGCTGGCGGCAATGATAAACGAAGCCTCGGATATTTTGTTTGAAGGTATCGCGCAAAGCGCGAGCGATATCGATTTAGTGACTGTCTTTGGCTATGGCTTTCCGCGTTGGCGTGGTGGCTTGATGCACTATGCCGATACACTCGGTGCGCAGGCCATCGTGGATACAATAACGGCATTAGCGGAGGAAGACCCAATTGCATGGAAGGTCAGTCCCTTGCTGCTGCAATGTGTAAACAATGGGACAACGATTGCCGACTATAAGCCAGCTAAACACTGAATCGATAAAACCCAGCAACCCATCTCGAATATAGGCCTGTTATTGGCTCCGTGCGCAGGTTTTACTACACATTACTTATCATGTTAAGTATAATTTTCCAACACTGGTATTCCGACTGAACTGCCCCAGCACCGTGGGGACAGGCGGTAGGGGTCATAAAATAGCTATAAAATACATAAACTTAGCATGCATTTTTAGCGACTAAGTTATTGATCCCCATTGAACTGGGGCAGTTATAGGTTTACAGCTTGGAGCAAACGAACTAATGAACGCGCTTGATGAAAACCTGCAAAAACTGCGTAAATACCTAGCGCGTTTTGAATCAACAGGCATCCAGAACCGCATTAACGGCAACGATGTTGGCGGTGAATTAGGGCAGTTTGCATCGATTTCACCGGTCGATAAATCTGCTATTTGTCAGGTGGCACGTGGTGGTGCTACAGACATTGATGCAGCTGCAAAGGCTGCGTCTAACGCTTTTGCCAGTTGGCGGGATCTACCGGCTAAGCAACGCCGTGAAATTTTAATCAGCGTAGCAGAAGGCATTGAGGCAAGAGCGGAAGAGATTGCCATTTGCGAATGCTGGGATACCGGTCAAGCGTATAAGTTCATGTCAAAAGCTGCGTTACGCGGTGCGGAGAACTTTCGTTATTTTGCCGATCAAGTTATTCAGGCCCGTGATGGCCAACACTTAAAATCACCCACGCTAATGAACATCACTACGCGTGTACCCATTGGCCCGGTGGGTGTGATTACGCCATGGAACACGCCGTTTATGTTGTCAACGTGGAAGATTGCGCCGGCCTTGGCTTCAGGATGTACAGTGGTACACAAACCAGCCGAAGCTTCACCACTAACAGCGCGCTTATTAGTAGAGATTGCCGAGGAGGCAGGTTTACCAGCCGGTGTACTTAACACTGTTAATGGCTTTGGTGAAGAGGCCGGAAAAGCCTTAACTGAGCACCCATTGATCAGAGCGATTGCGTTTGTTGGTGAAAGTAAAACCGGATCGATCATAACCAAACAGGGTGCTGATACCCTTAAACGTCTGCATTTTGAACTCGGTGGTAAGAACCCCGTTATTGTGTTTGACGATGCCGATTTAGAACGTGCGCTCGATGCGGTCATTTTTATGATCTATTCGATTAATGGTGAGCGTTGTACTTCTTCTTCAAGATTGTTAGTGCAAGACACCATTCGCGAAACGTTTGAAGCGAAACTGGTGGAACGGGTTAACAACATAAAAGTAGGCCACCCATTAGATCCTGCTACCGAGATTGGCCCTTTGATTAGTGAAGAACACTTCAATAAGGTGGTGTCTTACTTTGATATCGCAAAAACCGATGGCGCAACCATTGCAGCAGGCGGTAAAACCCAAGGCGATGAAGGTTACTTTGTTGCACCAACCCTGTTTACTGATGCCAACAATCAGATGCGCATTGCGCAGGAAGAAATTTTTGGCCCGGTATTAACTTCCATTGAATTTAGCACCGAAGCCCAGGCCTTAGAGATAGCTAACGATACGCAATATGGACTCACCGGCTATGTGTGGACCAACGACTTAACGCGAGCCTTACGTTTTACCGACAAGCTCGAAGCCGGCATGATCTGGGTAAATTCTGAAAATGTCAGGCATTTACCCACACCGTTCGGTGGCGTGAAATCCAGCGGTATTGGCCGCGATGGTGGCGATTGGTCGTTTGAATTTTATATGGAACAAAAGCATATTGGGTTTGCGATGGGTCAGCATAAAATGACCAAACTGGGTGCGCTTTGAGTTGCCTGCAGTTGGAATCATAACGCTTTCTTAGCACCCCTCGTGCTTTATTAAAGGAGACAAACATGCCGATCCCTGCGCCAAACCTATACCCCGACTTTAATACCGTCAGGTTGAGCCACGTTTGTCTTAACGTTAAAGACCTTGCCATTTCAAAAACCTTTTACACCGACATTCTGGGTTTGCAAGTGACCGATGAAGACGATCAGCGAATTTACTTACGCGCCATGGAAGAGCGCGGTCATCATTGCCTAATTCTGCAAAAATCAGATGAACCCGGCACAGTGGAAGTCATGGGTTTTAAAACTTTCGATGAACAGGATCTGGATAAGGCAGAGGTGTACTTCAAAGCCAAAGGCCGCCCTGTTGCCTGGGTTGAACGGCCTTATCAAGGGCGTACGCTATTAACCAGCGATAACTTAGGTATACCCTTAGAGTTTTACCACAAGATGGACCGCTTACCATCGATACATCAAAAGTACGCTTTATACAAAGGCGTAAAGCCTCTGCGTATAGATCACTTCAATTGCTTTTCCAGCGATGTGGATGCAAGCGTTGCTTTTTATAATGACTTTGGTTTCCGATTAACCGAATACACCGAAGATAACGACAGCAAAAAACTCTGGGCGGCTTGGATGCACCGCAAAGGGGGTGTGCACGATATGGCATTTACCAACGGCACTGGTCCGCGTTTACATCATGTAGCGTTCTGGGTACCCACACCGCTGAACATTATCGACTTACTCGATCTAATGTCTACTACCGGTTACGTCGATAACATAGAACGTGGCCCGGGCAGGCATGGCATTGCTAACGCGTTTTTTTTATATATCCTTGATCCTGACGGGCATCGTACCGAAATCTATTGCTCAGACTACCAAACCATTGATCCGGATCATGAGCCCATCCGCTGGGATTTAAAAGACCCACAACGACAAACCCTATGGGGGGCAGCTGCGCCGCGAAGCTGGTTCGAACACGGCACTGCGTTTGTTGGCGTTGAGCCTCAAGAATCGCAGCTAAAAGCCACACCCATTATCGCGCCATAAAGAGGTCCATAGAACATGCAGTTTTCAAGCTATTCCGTCGGTGATGAATTCTATTATGGCGCTGTACACGAGCAAGGCATGATTGCTCTGAACAGTGCATTTCCAGAATGGCCAACTTTGTTTGATGCCGTTAAAGCGAATGGCTTAGCAGCCTTAGAAAACGCAGCACAAGGCCAACCTGCAACACACACCGCTTTTCAATACGAAATGGTTTTACCGAACGCACAACGTATTTTGTGCGTTGGTGTTAACTTCCCAGACAGGAACGCAGAATATAAAGATGGCAGTGAGCTACCCAAGTACATGTCGTTGTTCCCGCGCTTTGCCAGCGGCTTTACAGGTCACAAACAGAACCTCATTCGACCACCTGAGAACCAAACGCTCGACTATGAAGGCGAAATGGCTATCGTTATTGGCAAAGGCGGTCGGCGAATTGCGCAAGCCGATGCTTATGATCATATTGCAGCACTTACGGTGTGCAACGAAGGCACCATTCGCGATTGGGTACGCCATGCCAAATTCAACGTTACCCAAGGTAAAAACTGGGATAAGTCGGCGGCGATGGGCCCATGGCTGGTACCGTTTAAAGAAGCTGCACAAATCGATGATGCTCGTATTATCACAACGGTCAATGGTGAAGTGCGCCAAGACGATACGCTAAGTCGCATGATGTTCCCAATTAGACGGCAAATAGAATATATATCCACGTTCATGACCTTGCAGCCAGGCGACATTATCATTACGGGCACACCAACCGGTGCTGGTGCACGCTTTGATCCTCCACGTTATCTGGTACCTGGCGATGTCGTCTCAGTAAATGTTAACGGTGTGGGCACATTAATTAATGGTGTGGAGGACGAAACATGAATGCAGACCAACATGCCGAGGCTGCGCAGCGTTTATTAGACGCAGAAAACAGCGGTCAGCAAATACGACTTTTAACACTGCAACACCCCGACATGGGTATGGACGATGCTTATGCCATTCAAACAGCCTTATTGCATCACAAACAAAAATCCGGTCGGCACATAGCCGGTTGGAAAATCGGTTTAACATCCAAAGCGATGCAAAGTGCGTTAAGCATCGATATACCCGATAGCGGTATTTTGTTTGACAACATGGCCTTCGCCACACACTCAACCGTACCGGTGGGGCGATTTATCCAACCACGTGTCGAGGCAGAAATTGCTTTTGTTATGAAAGCGCCGCTTGGTTCGAACCCAAGTCGTCAAGATATTATTGATGCAACGGATTACGTTGTACCGGCTATCGAAATTCTGGATACCCGCATCTTAAGAAAAGACCCTGAAACCGGCAATATTCGCACGGTATTCGACACCATCAGTGATAACGCAGCTAATGCCGGATTTGTTTTAGGTAAGCAACAGCATGCGGTGAACGATGTTGATCTGCGTTGGGTGGGCGCAATCGCTTATAAGAATAATGAGGTTGAGGAAACCGGTTTAGGGGCTGGGGTGCTTAACGATCCAGTAGAGAGCGTGTTATGGCTAAGCCGTCGTATGGCGAACTATGGTCAACGCATTGAAGCGGGTCATGTCATTTTATCGGGCAGCTTTATACGGCCTATCGAATGTCCGCCGGGCTCGGAGATTCGGGTAGATTTCGGAACGTTTGGGTCGGTTGAAATTGGTTTTGCTTAAGTTGTATCTCATCGCTAATGCGGCCACCCCAATTACGCGATATCACCTCACTGGCAATTTTTAGATTTTGCCGTATGCAAATTTCTAGATCGGGTGTTAACCGCGTAGCTACGCTTGCCACAGATACAGCGCCGGCAAACAAGCCAGTTTGATCAAAAACAGGGGCGGCAATGCTCACGACATCAGCTTCGAAAAAACGATCGCTGTGACCAAAGCCTGCCTCTTTGGTTATTTGTATAGCTTTCAGTAAATCTTCTACATTGCTGATGGTGTGCGGTGTAAATTCGTGCAGGTTCGCCACGGCTGCGTCAAACAATTTTGATGGGCCAAAAGCCAGTGCACACAAACCCGATGCGGTAGCGTGTAGCGGTAAAATTTTATTGTTAATGATCACGCGTGTGCTGTGCTGTACCGATTCGCGATAAGTCAGCGGGTAGAGCGTGCTACCTGAGAGCACCGACACATGAGCGGTTTCACCTGTGGCATCACATAGTTTGGTGAGTTCAGATTCAGCACTTATTTTGCGTGGAACTGACACCTCACGCGTTTGTGCTAATTGCAAAACAACCGGCCCCAAGCGATAAAGTTTATTCAATGGGTTTTGTTCTACAAAGCCTGCGTCCTCCAGCGCTTGCAAATGACGGTGCGTTGTTGCTTTATCTCGTTTGGCCAGCCTACTCAATTGCGAGAGCCCTAATTCAGGCCGTGAGATAGAGAAATAGGACAGCAGCTCGAGCGTTTTGGTTGCTGAAGACATAATGAACGTGAAAACTTTGCTTACGAATAAAAAAAGTTTGACATATGATACTTAACAAGGCAATCTTTTTCCGCAACAACGTTTCATAATGCAAACCGACGGCTAGTAAAGTATCCGTGAACAATAAAACCGAGCACAAAGATCTGTACTTGTTCGACGAAGCCTTACCGTTCGCCAACGAAAAGGGCTGCGTCCCCTTTAAAAGCGAGTGCCCGCCGGACAAGAAAACCAAAGTCGAGGATCTGTTCAGCTTTAAAAGGGGACGGGGGGATTTTCACGTGTCAATAGTGGCGGCGATTATTGCTTTGCTGTTTCTGGCATCATTTTGGTGGCAAACCGGTTGGGACAGCCGCAAGTTGCCGGAGAATATGGGGCAGTACCTGGGCTATCAGTTTGGGCTCACGGAAATAGAGGGGCGTGTAACGCGGCTTGGGCGCATTTTAAAACAGTCCTGGGTGGCGCCCATGCTGTGCCTGCTTATTCTTGTGCCAACCGCTCTTTGGAATGCCTACGCGTCACTTAAAGTACACCGCTGGCGCAAACGTTTTTTGTTACCCACCGATACGCGCTACGAGTTTTCACAATACCTTGCAGCACTCGAGTTCGTTGTTTATTTTATTTTATATACCTTGATGGTGCCAATATTAGGCTATCTGGTTTCAACACTCATTCTAGGTAGTTTTCTCACTTGGCGTTTAGGGTATCGCACACCAAAATGGATGCTAACCAGTTTTCTCAGCAGCTTCTCAGCAGTTATTGTTTTTCGTACGCTTCTGCAAATAAAAACGCCCGGCAGTATTTGGTTGTACGACCAGTTACCGACTGCTACACGAGCGTTTATGTTGACGTACTTCTAAAGCATAACAACGCCGGGACAGAGAAAAGAAACAAGGTATAGCGAGTCAATGGAATCTTTTCTAATCGGTCTACAGAGCTTAATGGCACCAGCGGTTTTAATCGCCATGCTCATTGGGTCTGTTGGAGGCCTTATCATTGGTGCGGTACCCGGTATTGGGCCTGCGATTGCCATCGCTATTTTACTACCTGCCACTGTGTTTTTGGATGATCTGGTTAGCTTAGTGTTGTTGTTAGGCGTGTATGGTTCTGCTATGTACGGTGGCGCCATTCCGGCAATACTTATTAATACCCCGGGCACGCCCGTTAATGCACTAACCACCTACGATGGTTATGCCATGACCCGACGCGGGCAAGCATCACGAGCGCTTTCGCTGGCGTATTCATCTTCTTTTTTGGGCGGCTGTTTTTCAATACTGGCAGCACTGATCGCGTTATTTGCATTTGGTCCATACCTACGAGACTTAGGCGCATTGTTTGGTCAGCGCGATATTATGATGGCAGCAATTCTCGGTAGCCTACTGTTAATAGCCGCTCATCGTAAAACCATGGGCCTTGCTGCCATGCTGTACGGCTTTGGTTTTTTAATTGCCATGGTAGGTCGGCAGTCTACGCGAAAGATTGATCGATTTACCTTCGACATTGAATACCTGTATTCAGGCTTTAATCTGATCGTTGTGATTGTTGGCATTTTTGCATTAAGCCAAGCGCTAAACTTAATGACAGGTAAAGATCTAGACCCGCCCGAAGCACGTGTATCCGGTGGGTTATTAAGCGGATTCAAAGAGCTGGGTCGCAATAAAGTGATTGCGTTTATTTCAGCATGCTATGGCACCATCATGGGTATTATTCCCGGTGTTGGTGAGTTCGTTGCGCAATTTTTCAGCTACTCAACAGCCCGTTCATTGTCGAAAGAACCCACACGGTTCGGCCACGGTTCCTCAGAAGGGTTAATTGCATCGGAAACATCCAATAATGCAGTGCCTGCCGCCGCAATGATTCCTTTGCTGGCATTAGGCGTGCCCGGAGAGGC
>CALDTX010000054.1 GCA_937923565.1 uncultured Granulosicoccaceae bacterium
GGATAAACCACTACCGGTATTTTGGTCTAGATGTTCCTGACGGGGAGCCAGGTTCATCCCCAGGAGATGTAAGCCTTGACAATAGAATAGAGGTATACGAAATCCACGGGCCAATATTTGGACTAGAAGGCGCATAACAAGGCGCTGCAGAGCCGACAGTGTATGCGGTGATTACCTTGCGGTCTCACTGCTTTCGACTTTACCGCAAGGCAAACCCCGCATACACTGCGGCTGAGTGCGGTGTTATACCCAGATAGTTACAGCGAGAACCTAATGGCTACATTACTTTTATTATGTCTAGCGCTAGTTGTTGTGTTTATTGTGTATAGATTATTCTTTAGTGAGCAACCTTCCCAAGCGGGCCCGGAAGAAATTGAGAAAGAGCTGAGTTTGGTAGATGAGTTGGTTCAGAAAAATCTTTTGGAGAGCATTAGAGTAATCCCAGATACAGCCGTACCAGCTGGACCGAAATCTAGCAAGTTTGGTGGTTATCCTATTTGGTCGAACGAGCTAGACTATCCAGCAGACCAAAAAAACAAACCACTACGTTTGTTAGCGCAATTCAATTTATCCGAGTTGCCGGAAAACGAATTTCTACCTAGGTGTGGAATACTTCAGTTTTTTATCTCTGATCAAGGAAGTCTAGGGTTGGAGTTTGGAAGTAAAAACCGGTCCTTAAAAAACATAATCGAAGCACCGACTGAATATCGTGTTTTTTATCATAAAAACATAGATGAATCGTTTAAGGACATGAAAAGCCAATACCCAATAGGGACAGAAACGGTATTTCCTTTTGAAGGTGAGTATTCTTTAAGTTTTGTCTCGGAAAGTAGTGAGCCAGGCCCCAAAGATTACAGGTTTGATGAGATTGTAAGAGATACAGTTGAGCTCCATGATGAAACAATTGATGCTTTATTTGAAAAATATGACTCAAGCGGTTGCAAACTTGGAGGGTATGCTCATTTTACACAGGATGATCCGAGGCCAATGATGAAAAACGACCAATGGTTGTTGCTGTTTCAGATGGATACTGTAACTGCCAATGGTGTACATATAATGTGGGAAGATGCAGGCGTAGCAAATTTCTTTATTCGCCCAAAAGATCTAGAGAAAGAGTGTTTCTCGCAGACCTGGTTTGAATGGGATTGTTATTGAATATTTTAAAAAAGGTATAACAGGGCAGTGAAGTCGGACAATTTACGCGGTGTTTGTCTTCTGGTGTCACTGTCTGTCCACTGTGCCACAAGCCAAACACCGCATTAATTGCCGCTGACTGCAGCGTTATCCAAAATGAAATTGAAACCGAAAATAGTATACGGAGATTTATTGTCTCAGGATGTTGAAGTGATCGTAAACGCATGGAATAGAAATATTATTCCGTGGTGGTTACTTCTGCCCCAAGGGGTATCTGGAGCAATAAAGAAAAAGGGTGGTACAAAGCCCTTTAAGGAATTATCAAAACTCGGTGCCATTCCATTGGGCGGTGCAAGAATTACTGTGCCGGGTAAACTGAACTATAAGGCAATAATACATGTTGCAGGAATTAATATGTTCTGGTTTGCCACTGAGAAATCTGTAACGGAAAGTGTTATCAATGCAATGAGGCTGGTCAATGAAAAAGGATTTGAAAGCGTTGCCTTTCCGTTAATTGGTTCTGGTTCAGGAAATCGAGGAGAGGAATGGTCTTTGGGATTGATGAAGAAAGCTTTCGAAACTATAGAAAGCGACGCTCGGGTTACAATAGTCAGGTTCAAGAGAGGTGGATAACAAGGCAAGCCAGCGGACTCGCTACGCTCCGGCTGCTCGCGGCGTTATTTTGGTCGTTCAGCTTAATGATTAGATTGACGATTGAATTTATGTAGTCTAATTCACTGCAAGGTCGGCATGGCTCAACCAATGAATTATGAAGGAATTTAAAGTGTCATCCACTAATTATTTTCTTATTATTTCAGTTGCATTGTCGCTTCTGTCTTGCGGTGGTAGTTCCGAAGAGGGGCCAGAATGTGGACCAAACTCTTCATGCTTACCGGAAAAATTATCTATAGACAAGCGTTGGGTGCTGACTTCCTACAGTTCTGATGCTGGGGATCCAGCACCTGCCGTCGAAGCTGTACCCTTTAATTTTGCGTTTAACATCACTGATCAAGGGCGACGCACGGGCTTTTATGGGTTCGATGGCTGCAACGTGTTTTCCAGTGACGGTGTGATGTTAGAAGGTACTACCATCACGCCGGTAAACGGTGTGAATACTGATGGACGTAGCTGCGGTGCTTTACAGTTCGCAGACTATCTAATGCAATTCGATCATTTCTACTCTGTTATCTCAGACACATTTTCCTATGACGAAATGAATGACCAATTAGTACTTAGTTCGTCGACAGGAAGCTCGCTGATGTTTGGCCTTTGTATTGCGATTGATTCTGATTCCCTTGATTCTATTTGCGAGCCCATATAAGTCAACGATACAGCGTGCTGCAATTTTTTCCTAAGGCAACCATGGGCGCTTTGTGTGCGCTTAAGCTACCATTAGTGTAAGAGTTTAATGCGCAACAAAATAGCCAAACAATTAACCTTGCCAACGAGCTGGCTCGGTTCTACACTGCGGTGCTCTTTTTGTGCAGCTAGCACAAACAAGCCCCTCCGTTCCGACCTTTTTTTGCGGCGTTATATGCTGAATCATTGCAATTATGTCTTACACTGAACCTGATCCACGTGTTGTCGAATTATTATACGATTCGGCAGAGTTGTTTATCCCAGTTATTGTCGGATACGCTTTTGCGTATTGCGGTGCAATTGGGTTCCTTTGGAAGGAACAAGGGGAGAGGTTTGATTCAAAGTTCTATATTTAATCAGCAATAAGTGTTGTTGTGCTGATTGGTGCTTTGGGACTTTGGTGTGGGTGTCATTTGTTAGCGGGCAAATATTGTCATCGAATTATGGAGGCGCTTGGACGTCTTGAGTTGCACCGAAAAACCTAACAGGGCAAATTAGCAAGGCCACTTCGTGCCTGGACCTGCTGAACAGGTCACTGTTTGCCGTGCTATATAAAAACAAGTAATGCGATATGTACAAAATAGAGAAAGATCTATCATGGTTGAATTTGTAAATTGCAACGAGCACGGTAAAAACGAAGGTTGCATGATTTGCCAACACCTAGTCGCTCAAAAAGACCTTTGTTATGCGAAACTTCTAGTTGATCCACACGATGATGATTTTGAAACAGCCATGTGCGAGGCATGTGAGACTCTATTGCTAGACGAGCAAGAATGGTCTGACAAACTTAATGACTTTGCAGAATGGAAGTTGTTTTGTCGCAAGTGTTACGAGCGAATTTTACAATATCATAAGCTGGTTGCCGAAGGTGGCATGTGAGCGAAGCATAATATCTCCACAAGGAAAATCACTATGGGTAGCATGAGTTATAATATGGAAGTTCTGTGCTTTTCAGAAAGCTTGGAGATAGATGATGTTAGCAGGCTACTTGGGTAATTTTTCCCGGTTTGAAATAGAAAGAAAGTTTGTGCTAAAAGAATTGCCTGCTTCTCTTCCTGATAATTATGTTGATATAACAGACAAATATTTATGTAACTCTAGTCTGAGATTAAGAATAGAAACCTCTCCTTTGGGGAAGATAATAGGTAGAAAACTAACAAAAAAAGATAAAGCCCCGAATAAAGGACCTGAGATCAGCATCATGACTTCATTGTATTTATCAGAAGATGATCTTACTGCTCTTGGTGCTATTGAAGGGTCTTCAATTAATAAGAGGCGATATATATACGAAGATGATGAATGCAGAATTGTATATGATGAATTTATAAATAATTTGGAAGGATTATTAATGGCAGAAATTGAATTCAGAGATAGCGAGTCGTGCTCTAAGTTCAAGCCAAAAGACTCAAGCTGGAAAGAGGTAACAGGAAATCCAGAGTATTCAGGAGGTAATTTAGCCTTTAGAATAGGTGGCTTAGCATCAAATATTTAGTACATAACAAGTACATGCGTCAGACCAACAAAAGTGGGGCTTCTGTGTCAACTTACTTTTACAGCCGGCTGTTGTAGGGTTTATGTTTAATCATCTATGACACCAGATATTTATAAAATTGAATTAATTGGACGTGGAAGCCTATCGGTTATGGCTAAGCCTGTTTCTGGGGAGTGGATAGATGATGAGTTTTCAGGTATTGCGGTTTGGGGTATTGATAGAATTGTGTCTTTATTGGAGCGGCATGAAGAAATTGAAGTAGGCCTTAGCGAAGAAAAGCGATACGCTGAGAAATACGGTATTGATTATATTTCTTTCCCCATAAAAGATAGAGGGCTTCCAGAATCCATTCAAGAGTATTTAGCATTTACTAAACGCCTCTATCATGAAGCCGCTGGCGGGTTAAATACAGTAATACATTGTAGAGCCGGAATCGGTCGTACCGGTATTATTGCAGCAGGTATACTTTTACATTGCGGTTTCGAGCCCCATGAGGCCATTGAGCATATATCGAGGCATCGTGGTGTTGCAGTCCCTGATACAGAGGAGCAAATTGAGTGGGTTGTTCGAAGCTATGCCCAACACATAGCAAATTGCTAAAGCTGACACAAATCGCTACGTTCCTTTTTGTGTATTTCGCTGGCGTTTCATTTTTGCACAAAAACACTCTGCGCAATATGTGCTGTTAAGCAAGGCGTGATTCGTAAAAAGTATGTCGAATAGAACTCTTGTCAAAAGAATGGAAGCCTCCCTATCGAGCTACCTGCATAAAGAAATTAGCCGCAATGAACTAATTTCGTCAGTAGAGGAGAATGGGCGTGCGCTAGAAATGATGCCATATTCCCTTATAAGAGAAATCGATGAAATAGAACATCAACTGACAGTATCACAATGGGCAAAAGAAGATGAATTCCTGCCGGAAGAGGAGCGGGCAATAGAGCAACTTCGCCAATGGTTTCAGAAAATACCAAAAGAACCCAAATAGCGTACAAACGTGAAGGCTTGGGTGTAGCTAATATGCAAACATTTGTTTTCGCTATAGAATACCTATTATTCAAGTAGTATTATCCTAACCGCGCAACAAGCCCGTGTAGCGCGACAATTTACGAGCTGCTTCTTTTGCTGTGTCGCTGTCGCGCCACTTTTGGGCAAAACGCTCGGCCTATAGATTTCACCTGACCGGGGCGTTAGAATTTGCAATAGAGAAAACAATACCAATACTGGAAAAATATATAAATGACAGAAAAAAAAGCTAGTGGTAAATTTTCAAAAATATTGGACGAGCTATATGAGAATAGTCCTATTTTCCGGTATTCAGTTGTATACATTGCTGGTTTAGTTATTTTCTTTATCGGATTTCTTGAGTTTGATTTGTGCTATCCGTTAAATATAGATTGCTCATCACTACCAGACTATTTTCTCTTAAAGTCAACATTTGTTTTTGTAACATTTTTGTATGTTTTGTATTGGTTTATCGGTAATTCGATTGTTAGAGCACTTTTCTGGTTTTTGTTCACTTTTGCATTAGCGCTTTTGATTCTTGTTTACTACGTAGGTGGTGTGTGGTTCGGTATACTTTTTAAAGCAAAAATAATTACACATGTGCTGTTAGTTATCAGTTTTCTCATAGCAGTGATTGTGGCTGTATTTACTTATCAGATGGATGAGGATGAATTCAAAGAAGCATCGGCGGAGTAATGGCTAAAAAAGTCAATTCAATCAAACAATTTGCGTGGTATTTGTCTTGTGGCGTCATTGTCGTTCCAATTTACTTCAAGTCTAGTACCGCGCAAGTTGCTGCTGATTGAAGTGGCATGCAAAACTTAGAAAAAATAATTTTTAGCATCACCAAATATGCAAAAAGGAAATTTAAATGATAGTTTTAGTTGTTGGTGCAAGCGGAGCAACCGGTCAGCATGTTGTCAATCAATTGCTCAGCCAAGGGGTTGAGGTGCGAGCTATAATTCGCTCACTAGATTCATTACCGGATAACCCTAAATTACATAAGATAAAAGCCTCTGTACATGACCTTACAAGCTCAGAAATGGCCACACACACAAAAGACTGTTCAGCTGTAGTTTCTTGTCTCGGTCATAATCTTACATTCAAAGGTTTGTTCGGTAAACCACGCTTACTTGTTACAGATACACTCCAATGTATATGTAACGCTATCCTATCTAACAAAAATGAGGGTGCAGTTAAAGTTATCCTTATGAACACAACGGGAAACTGCAATCTAGATATACCTGAAAAACCGCCTTTAAGTCAGCGTATTGTTATTGGAATACTTAGAATACTGTTGCCTCCACATGCAGATAATGAAAAAGCCGCAAACTATTTGCGTACTAAAATCGGTAAAAATAATAAAGCTATTGAGTGGGTAGCTGTTCGTCCCGATGCTTTAGTTAATGAAGACGAAGTAACTGACTATAATATACATACATCCCCTATTCGAAATGCAATATTTGATTCTGGCGCTACCAGCAGAATCAATGTTGGAAATTTTATGGCTGAGCTGATTTTAAGCGAAAGTCTATGGCAGAAATGGAAAGGCCAGATGCCTGTAATTTATAATAATGCATAACAAGTTGTTTAATCGAAAAAATTTCTTGCTCACGTTCGCATTTCTCTGCTGGGCAAGGCGTTATATACTCACACATTTAGTTATAAGAATATTTGATCGCTAAGTAATAGCAACGCGATTACGATCATGAACACGCCTGAAATTCTACTTATCACTCTAGCTACATCTGGACGAGATTGAAGTAGTATTTGTGCTCCAAATCCCACAAGAAGGTAAATGACAGCGGAACTCATTATATGAACTAATCCTAAGACCATGATTTGAGTTGATATCGACCATGATGCTGAAGCGTCAGTAAATTGCGGCAACAAAGCGAGATATAACAAAAACACTTTTGGATTTAACCCGCTGATGAATACCCCTTTCGTTAACCAATTTACCCATGAGCCAGAAGTTTTATCATTATTTATACTTGGTGTTGATGGCTTAATTATTAAATTTCCTCCCATCCAGAGAAGATATAACGCACCAAATATAACGATTATTATTAGTGATAAAGGGTGGCTTGTTATTAACGCGCCTATACCTGCCGCGACAACTATTGTTGCAGTAAGATGCCCTGTTAGCATACCAAATACAGCGGGTACGACTACTCTTCCTCTTGTTCCCGACGCGATTGCGTAAGCCCAATCAACACCGGGTGTAATCACAAACAGAAACGAGACTACCCAAAAAGCTCCTATGATACTCAATGTCATTTTTTCACCTCAATTAGTAAGCCTGGCTGTTAAGAATTAATTGCCATCAATTTATTTGGAAATAATATGGTTTTGTGATTAGAATGTGCTTTCGAATATGTGCGGATTAATCGCAAAAATTGGAAGAATCTTCTAAATGGATAGAATTGATAAAAATATTCTTGCTGAGCTGCAGATCAATGGAAGATTATCTTTCACGGAGCTGGCTGAGAAAGTGGGCTTGAGTCTTTCGCCTTGTCATCGACGAGTACGCGCTTTAGAGGAATCTGGTGCGATCAAGGGTTATAAAGCGATGTTAGAACCGAGCGCTATTGGGCTTGGTTTTTCCGCTATCGTGTTCGTGACGATCAAAGAAGGGGATAAAAAAGCGGTTCAGAAATTTGAAAACGCTATTGTTGATATACCTCAGATTGTTCAAGCCCAAAGGCTGTTTGGTGATCCAGACTTTATACTCCATATTGTCGCAGCCGATCTCGCTGAATACCAACGTTTCTACGATGAAAAATTAACAGATTTACCTGGGGTTCAACGATTAATTTCGACGATTGTAATGAAGAACGTAGTTCCTGAACGGCCTTTTCCTTTCCTGTGACAAGGATTTCGTTGATAAACCACAGGACGAGTTAGTAGAGTTATCCGCCTAATTTTTGATACATCTAATTGTCTGATTCATTGAACACAATAGTAAATTTACACCCGTGCCCATCCGATACCAATTTAACCACCGCATCATGCTGATCACAAATAGACTTAACAATCGATAACCCCAACCCAAAGCCACCCGAATCTCTGCTCCTACTACTTTCTACCCGATAAAACGGTTCGAAAATCCGGTCCTGATGTATAGCTGCTATGCCGGGCCCATCATCTACAACATTAATTTCAATACCGTGTTCCAAGTTTGAAGCTTCAATCGTCACCTTGCTGTTGGCGTACTTCATCGCATTAATCGCCAAGTTTGATAAAGCCCTAACCATCAGTCGTTTATCCACCAGAACTTCCCATTCGGTTGGTGCCGGAATAATAGATAAGCGAATGTTGGCATTGGTCGCTTGAACCGGTTCGGCAAGTTCACTCAGCAGTGAGTTTACCGAATGGGTTTCAAGTGCAAGCTTGTTACCCATACTTCTGAGTCGCGAATAGCGCAGGGTTTCACGCACCAGAGCGTCCAGCTCAATGGCCGCATTGTTGGCTTCTTCAAACAGTGCTTTTTGTTCATCGCCGGTTCTCTCCATCGCCATCTCATTAGCAAATTGAAGTCGCGCCAGTGGGTTTCTAAATTCGTGCGCCACACTTGCCAATAAATCTTTATGATCGTCGATAGCATCCTTTTGATCGATCTGTAGCTTATTAATGTGTTCCTTAGCTTTGTATAGCGCTTTTATTGCAGCTGATATAGGATCGTCTGCCTTTTCAGCATCGTTGAGTAAGGCAGATTCAACGGTTGCTGTATCCAGGTTTCTTAATTGATGTTGCAGTATGAGCTTGCTAATCCATAAGCTGGCCAATAGTGCAATGCACTGTAGAAAGTAGGTGAGTAGTTCGCTATCGCTAAACCAGCCAGTAGCTGGTGTTTCGAGCGCTACTTCGTACATGCCGCCGTTATCAAGCGTTAACACATACAGTTCTGCATCGCTTAAAGTTTGTAATTCCTGATTTGTGCTTATATCATTACTTTTATCACCGCTGATGTCGTCGCTGTTCAACAAACTAATAACAGCGTTATATTCCTGCTCCAAAGCCACCACGTATTCAGTGCTATTGCTTTGATTTAACTCGAATTCAATATCTTCGAGGGCGAGCTCATGTGTAACTTCCCAATCGTCATCGAAAATAAACACATCGTTTATCAGTAAACCTAATAGCCAGGCGGTGGTACAAAGAGCCAGCCCGATAGCGGTGCACAGTAAATAGCTCTTCTTCATCGCCCTTTACTCATCAAATACCCGCGACCTCGAACAGTTTTAAGGTAGTAAGGGTTGCTTGGGTCGTCGCCTAACTTTTTGCGTAACCGTGAAACGAGTAAGTCGATACGTCTGTCTTCGGGGTTTAAATCTATACGGAATAAAGTTTTATGTAAATTATCGCGGGAAATTGCTTCACCGGATTGATTCACCAGAATCCATAACAGGTCGAACTCAGCGGTGGTTAATTTTATGAGTTCACCTTTAATCGATGCCTCCCGGTTGGCATTGTCTACCAAAAGCTCATCGATGCGAATTTGCGTTTTGTTGTCTTCATGTTCTGTGGTTTGTCTGCGCAGTAGTGTTCTGATTCTGGCCAGTAGTAGCCTTGGGCTAACGGGCTTGGTGAGGTAATCGTCTGCGCCTATCTCCAAGCCAGTGATTTCTTCTGCGGTATCATCGAGCGCCGTTAGCATCAGAATTTGTCCGTGGTATTCATTTCTAACCATTCTGCAAACGGTTAAGCCATCGATGCCGGGTAGCATTAAATCGAGCACTACAAGCGAAGGGTTCGAAGCTAGAATGTGCTCAACAGCGGCTTCACCGTTATGGCAAACAGTAACTTGGTAACCGTAGTCGGATAAATAAGTTTCGATAAGGTTGCATAGGCGTTCATCGTCGTCGACCACTAATATTGAATTGGCTTGCTCGGTTGTCATTGACGGCGCCTGACTGGCTCACTCATGCTCTTTAACGGATTGTTAATTAGTAGTTCAACCGGTTTTCTGGCTTTGCTTTCTTCGTTGTTATCTTGTGAGTCTAACAAGCTCGTTACATTATAAGACACAGTAAAACGCATCGGCATGCGTTTGCAGAAGTCTGGTTTTAGTCGTTGTAAGGTTAGGCTGAGTACACCGTCGTTGTTGTCTTGCTTTAGAATAAAGCTGTTTGCGGTTGTGCAGCCGTTTGAAACAACATGGAAGTGTATCTCAGGGCCAATTCTTTCAACGCCTAAAATAGACTCAGTTTTGCCCAGTGTTGAATCAGCGGCGGTGCTTAGTGGGTTGTGCATCATTAATAGTAGAAAAGTCAGTAGCGTTAAAGGTCGCATGTTGTTTATCCCTGTTGTTACATCGTAAAGTATAGCGTTCGAGATCACACCTGCCGAAGTCCCGTTTTCAAGGTTTGAGCCTGATTAGCGTAGTACTAATCAGGCTCAAGTGCTAACGCCTAAGATTAATGGCTTGATTTTTTGCGGTTCAATCCAAATACACGCCTTCTTACCCAAACAGCAGGAATCAGGCCCAGCGCGAACCAAAGATCACTGGAACCTGCGCCACCGTTGCTATCACCCATGGCCAAATTAGCCGCATTGGCCCCAGTTGTCATGGCGTTGGCAGGCTCTGTAACGGTTGGTTTTGTTGCGCTCTGCTCAGTTTCTTGGGCAGATGCAACGCTGGTTCTGAAGTTGTTCAGACGCACACTAACGGTGTTTTTACGGCGAGTAGTATTTTCGAAAACCCAGCTAACCCGACTGTTTGCTGGCACGTTGATGCTGGCCTGCTGCCATTCGTCGGTGTTGCCATTAAGTTCGTAAACTGCATCGCCGTCTATATAAACCACGCAAGATGCTGAGCCCATGAAATATTCGAATTCCAATAACATATCGTAGCCTTGGTCAAACTCGGTACTCAGGTAAAGTTCGTTGTCGTACTCCAACTCTGCCATTAAAGCATCTGTTTGACTGTCATTGTCTTCGGTGCTTTGTTGCCATGCCGAATTATCATCGGTTTGAAAATCGGTATCGGTTTCGGAGAACCAGTCGCCAATATCTAATTGAGCTAAGGCAACACCCTCTAAAGGGCTGCTCAATTGCGATGTTGCCGAACCAGCGCTTGCGTTAATGAGCAGTTCGCTACCCAATTCACCTTCGGATAAGGGTTGCCATGCGATATCGATGTAGCAAGACTCATCCATCTGCAATGGTGCGTAGGTGCAGTCTTCGTAGTCGATCGATAGGGTAGTATCTGGTATCGAAATGTCAGTAATTTCAACGGCTGAGTCTGATGAATTGCTTACTGTGAATCCGGCTATGCCCATTGTGCCCACTTCTACTTCGTCGAAGCTGAAGTCTTCGATGATTTCAACAAAGCTGTTATTGCCTATGGGTGTTGTATCGGTGTCGGTTGATTCGTCACTATTGTCAGAGCTGTCAGAGCTGTCAGAGCTGTCAGAGTTATCCGTGCCTGGCTGAACAAAATTGGTATTGTCCACCACAACAATGTTCTCACCAGAGGTATCGCTGTTGGCATTTGCATCCGCTAAGAAAGCTTCAAACTCACTAACCTTGGTATAAACGCCGGGGTGTGATGCTGAGCCGCATTCATCACCAAAGCTAACAATGCCCACTTGTATAGCACCGTTTGCTGTGCGTGCGATTAACGGCCCGCCGCTATCACCCTGACAAGAGTCCTTTTTACCCTGTGGAACACCGGCGCAAATTTGCGTGTTTTCTAAACCGCCATAAGCAATGCTGCATTGATTGAAATTCGACACTTCTACTGTTACGTTGTGTAGCTGCTCTGGAAAGTCTTCACCGCTGGTAGAGCGATTTCCCCATCCGGCCACAGATACGGGTACACCTTCTGCGAAGGTTGCGGGGTTATTGTTCGATGCGATGGCAATTGCCGGTGCTGATGTAGGTGAGTTAAGTTCGAGTAAAGCGATATCGTTGACCACCGACTGACTGTCGTAGTTGGGGTGCATAATTATCTGCTTAACGTTTATGCGTTGTGCTGAGCCGGTTTGCGATAAGTTGTCGGTACCGGTAATAACATCAAGGTTGTTAGCCGTTTCATTTTCAAGACAATGTGCGGCGGTGAGAATCCAGGTAGGCGATATAACCGATGCGCCGCAAAAAGCATTTCTGGCATCGCTGCCACGGTTTACCAATGCCGCCATGTAGGGGTATTGCGCTAAGGTTGTTTTTTCTCCACCAACAATACGTAAATTTGATGCGTGGCTGCTATTACTTAGTGCCATCAGTGCTAAGGCTGCAATGAGTGGTGGTGTTAAGTGTCTGCACTTCATGCTGTGTTTCTCCAGTTGGGTAGGTGAAGAAAGTATCGGTCGCGAGCTGGCTCAGAAACAGTACGACTTTGGTGTGCTTTTGTATCAAAATGTACATGAATGCCTGAGACGCTGTTAGATCAAGCGCTTTAGGCCGTTGCTATAAATTAATGTGTGTTCGAAAGGTAATAGTGCCGGTTTTAGTTCGCATCCGAGCAGTAGCACGGTGTGAACACGCTAGCAAATTACCAGCGTATTAACGCACTTAATGATTTAGCGCGGCTACTTGTGTACCATCAGTGTTATCACTAATTGGCGTTTTGAAACAGGCTTGAACGCGTTAATGTTAAAGAAAACAAGACAGGTGCAACATGAGTAAAGGCAACAGAGAAACAACCATCAACGCTTTACGCGCCATATTGGGCGATCGCTTGTCTACGGGTTCGTCTGTGCTAGAGCAACACGCTAGCGACGAAGCGTATTATGCCCCCAGCCTGCCAGATGCCGTTGCTTTTCCTGAATCTACCGAGGAAGTGTCGGCCATACTTAAAATTTGTTCTGAGAGCGATTGCCCGGTTGTGCCTTATGGCATTGGCACTTCATTGGAAGGCCATGTTATCCCGGTGCATGGCGGTATCTCAATAGACACCAGCAAAATGAATAAGGTGTTAACAATAAATGAACAGGATCTTGATGCGGTGGTGCAACCGGGTGTTACCCGTGAACAATTGAACACTGAACTACGCGCCACTGGTTTGATGTTTACGGTAGACCCAGGTGCAAACGCAACGTTGGGTGGTATGGCGGCCACACGTGCTTCGGGAACCAATGCGGTGCGTTATGGCACCATGAAACAAAATGTGATGGCCATGGAGGTGGTGTTGGCCGATGGCCGTATTATTCGAACCGGAACGCGCGCTAGAAAATCATCTGCCGGGTACGATTTAACCAGCTTGTTTGTTGGCTCTGAAGGTACCTTAGGTGTTATCACCGAATTAACCGTCAGGCTTTTTGGACAACCTGAAGCGATGTCTGCGGCTACGTGTGTTTTTGAATCTGTCGAGGGTGCCGTTGATGCCGTCATTCTTGCTATTCAAAGTGGTATTCCGTTGGCTAGAGTTGAGCTACTCGATGAAATGCAGATGCGCGGTATGAATTTGTACAACACCGATTTCGATTACCCGGAAAAGCCTCACTTGTTTTTAGAGTTTCATGGCAGTGAGGCAGGCGTGGCCGAGCAAACCGAAATGTTTGGCGAAATCGTGGCCGATAACGGTGGGTCAAACTTTCAATGGGCCACAAAAACTGAAGAACGCACAGCACTTTGGCGTGCCAGACATCAAGCGTATTACGCAGCAAAGTCTTTACGCCCTGGTTGTGAAGGTTATGTCACCGACGTTTGTGTGCCGATATCAGCGCTGGCACAAAGCATAGCTGCTACTAAAGTGGAAATTGAAAAGTCAGGTTTAATGGCTCCGTTGGTGGGTCACGTTGGCGATGGAAATTTTCACCTTGCCATTTTGATCGACCCTGAAGACCCTGAAGAGCTGGCTGCTGCGAGTAAATTAGCTGAAGCGATTGGCTATGTTGCGTTAAGTTTAGGTGGCACAGTAACAGGTGAGCATGGTGTGGGTATGGGTAAGAAGAAATTTATGCTTGAAGAGCATGAAGATGCGTATGTGGTTATGGGCGAACTCAAACGCAGCTTCGATCCTAAAAATATAATGAACCCGGGTAAGCTGGTAACGTTGAACTAGATCAGTAAGGTTTGCGGTAACCACACTAAGAGGTCGTTGAATGATTGACCACATTAGCTTCTCTGTTAACAACATCAGCCTGAGTGAGCAGTTCTATACGTCGGTTCTAGCGGTTTTAGGCTATAAGCGATTGGCTAACGATGGTTTATGGATTGGTTTTGGTAAAGATTTCAAAGCCGATTATTGGATCGGCCCTCACGATGATAACGATAGCTCATACCAACAAAGAGCGTTGCATATCGCTTTTGTAGCAAACAACCGAGAGCAAGTAAACCGTTTCTATGAACAAGCACTGACCGCCGGTGGCAAAGACAACGGTGCACCCGGTTTGCGCCGTCAATACCATGAAAATTATTATGCAGCGTTTGTTATTGACCCTGACGGGCATAATATCGAAGCGGTTTGTCACAGCGCCAACGCGTAAGTGTGCTGTTGTTATTGCTTACAATAATTTTGTTGGTGTTACGGCTTTGGGGTTCGCCATTACATGAATTAACGAAGCCTTTTTGGATTTAACGGCATTGCTAAAAGCATCGATGAATTGCGCTTCAGTTTCCACCGTTGCTGCAAAAGCACCATAAGCACTTGCCCAACGAGCGAAGTCCGGGTTGCTAAGATCGGTTGCTGAAACACGACCGGGGTAGAACATTTCCTGATGCATGCGAATAGTGCCGTACATGCCATTATCCACAACAATAACAATTACCGCGGCCTGACTTTGAATGGCTGTGCCAAATTCCTGAAACGTCATTTGAAAGCAACCGTCACCGGCAAAGGCGATAACCGTTTTTTCAGGGCTTTCAAGCTTGGCAGCAATGGCCGCGGGTAAACCGTAGCCCATTGACCCACTGGTGGGTGCCAGTTGGCTACCGTAACTTCCGAAATGCCAATACCGATGAATCCATGAAGCGTAGTTGCCTGCGCCATTGCAAATAACCGCATCTTGCGCAACCAACTTTAAATGCGCCATAACCGAGCGCATCAGCTCCGCTTCGGGAAGTGTGTTACTGAGTTTTGACCATTCTATGTAGTCATGGTGTGCCGGGTTTGCATCAACCGTTTCGGATGTTTCAGATGTTTCTAGTTTTACTGCTGTTTCTGCTGTTTCTGGTATTTCGCCGTCAGTTTGTTTCTTGTGCTGTATCGGTGTTTGTTCACCATTAACAAACCCATTAAGCGCATGACAAAATGCGCTCGGGCTAGCATTAATTTTTTCCGCTGCTTGATAAACACGGCCCAGCTCTTCGCTACCCGGATGTACATGAATCAGATTTTGTTGTGGGTAGGGCGTGTCTATGAGTGTGTAGTTTTGAGATGCCATTTCTGATAAGCGAGTGCCCAGCAACAAAATCAGATCAGCTTGTTCTATGCGTTGTTTAAGTTTTGGGTTTATGCCAATACCAACATCACCAGCGTACAGCCGGTGCCGATGATCGAACAGCATTTGGCGCCTAAACGACACAGCAACCGGTAGATCATAACGCTCTGCAAAATGTGTGAATTGCTGAACAGCCACTGCACTCCATTTGCTGCCACCAATAATCGCGATCGGATTATTGGCTGTTTTCACTTGTTCAACGACAAGTGCAATTTGCGCTGTGGATGGGTGATTATCAATGGGTACAAAAACTTGCTCCATTGGCATTGTATTGTTGGAAGTGGCCTTAAGCGTATCTTCAGGCAGTACTACAACCACAGGCCCCGGCCTGCCACTACAGGCTGTATGAAACGCTCGGTGCATAAATTCGCTGACGCGGTCTGCGCTATCAATTTCAACTACCCATTTGGCCATCTCGCCAAACATCTGTTGATAGTCAACTTCCTGAAACGCTTCGCGCTCGCGAATGTCGCTGCCCACTTGGCCAATGAATAACAGCATGGGTGTGGAATCCTGCGCTGCGATGTGCAGGCCAGCCGAGGCGTTACAAGCGCCGGGGCCGCGGGTAACGAAACAGATGCCCGGCGTGCCGGTAAGCTTTGCGGTGGCTTCAGCCATCATGGCTGCACCGCCTTCCTGACGACAAACTACCGTGTTTATAGGGCTACTGTGAAGTGCGTCCAGAACCGGCAGGTAACTTTCTCCCGGCACACAAAACACACGTTCGGTGCCGAGAGTTTCTAAGCAGTCAACCAGTATTTGCCCGCCTGTTCTAGCTGTTTTCACCAACCCTTGCCTCAAATTATGTAAACGCCTGCAGCCCTGTTTGCGCTCGCCCTAAAATTAGCGCGTGTACATCGTGTGTACCCTCATAGGTGTTAACCGCTTCAAGGTTCATCATGTGGCGAATAACACCGTACTCATCAGACACACCATTACCACCGTGCATATCTCTGGCGGTTCGTGCAATATCAAGAGCTTTACCGCAGTTGTTTCTTTTCATCAAAGAAATAAGTTCCGCCGGTGCTTCGTGTTCATCGAATAAACGCCCTAATCGCAACGCACCTTGTAAACCCAAAGCAATATCGGTTTGCATATCGGCAAGCTTCTTTTGAATCAGCTGAAAGCCAGCTAAGGGTTTACCGAATTGTTTTCTGTCTAACGTGTATTGCCGAGCAGCGTGCCAGCAATCTTCAGCAGCGCCCATTGCCCCCCAACTGATGCCATAGCGGGCACGGTTCAAACAACCGAACGGTCCAGCCAACCCTTGTACATGCGGCAGTTCATTTTCATCCGGCACGAATACTTCGTCCATTTGGATCATGCCGGTAATGGATGCGCGAAGCGAGAACTTGCCTTCGATTTTTGGTGCGGCTAATCCTTTCATGCCTTTCTCAAGCACAAAGCCTTTAATTTTATTATCGTGCGCATCTGACTTTGCCCACACTACAAACACATCGGCAACCGGTGAATTGGTTATCCAGTTTTTTGCACCACTGATCGAATAACCACCGTCCACTTTTTTAGCCCGCGTTAGCATGCTGCTGGGGTCTGAGCCATGGTCGGGTTCGGTGAGTCCGAAACAGCCAACCCATTCGCCACTGGCTAATTTAGGAAGGTATTTATGGCGTTGTTCATCGGTGCCGTAAGCGAAAATAGGGTGCATCACCAAAGACGACTGCACAGACATTGCTGAGCGGTAGCCGGAATCTACGCGTTCCACTTCTCGCGCCACCAAGCCGTAGCTGACGTAGTTTGCGCCAACGCCACCAAACTCTTCGGGTATTGTTGCACCCAGTAAACCCAGTTCACCCATTTCGTTCATGATTTCGCGGTGAAACACTTCGTGTCGGTTGGCTTCGATAACGCGTGGTTTTAATGAATCCTGACAATAAGCGTGAGCCGTGTCACGAATCATGCGCTCTTCTTCGCTAAGCTGGTTCTCCAGTAAAAACGGATCGGCCCAGTTCAACGTAGGCATTTTGGCCCGAGCAGATTCTGGTGTAACGGCGTGATGTGGTTCATTCTGAGGGTTCGTGGACATCGACATAGCCTTAAACGTAAATTAGGGTGATAAACCGCCAAGTTAGCATTTATTGGTCTATTTTGCTGCGCTCACAGGCTACAAAGGCGTGGCTACAAAGTTTATGACCGTCTGTCACTACTTAAAGCAGCATCAGTATCCGACATTAAGCGGTAAAGTATTGAATCAATCTCTTGTTGAGGAGTCGAAACGAACGTGCACTTCTTGATACACTTAACCACCTTCACTGGAATCATAACGACATGAGTATGTTTGGAAAAATCATAGCTGCCACCGTTTTGTCGCTCGGTTTGCTATCGGTTAGTCACGCGCAATCCGCGTTAGACGACATTTTAAGTAGTGGTGAGCTCAAAGCTGGTACCACTGGCGACTGGAACCCGATGTCTGTGCGCGATCCTGCCACCAACAGTTATAAGGGTTTCGATATCGATGTTATGACAGAACTGGCCAAAGATCTTGGTGTTGAGTTAAAGCTGGTACCAACCGATTGGAAAACATTGGTTAATGGTGTGTCAGCGGGTAAATATCAAATTACCGGGTCTGCTTCAATTTCGCCGGCGCGTATGAAAGCGGCTGGTTTTTCTGAAAGCTACCTGGCTGTTCAAATTCTGCCTTTTACCATGGAAAACAAAGCCGATAAATTCGATGGTTGGGATTCCATTAACCAGCCTGGTGTAAAAGTAGCAACCACGTTGGGTACTACTTTTGAGCCTTTGGTTCGTGAGTGGTTTCCGAATGCCGATATCAAAGTTGTTGAAGCACCCGCTCGTGGCTACCAGGAAGTTATCGCTGGTCGTGCTGACGTATTTGTTACGTCAAACATCGAAGGCTCAACACTGAAAGAAAAGTTTGATGTGGTCAATGTTAGCAACGCGGCAGCGCGTGCACCTTCGCCATTAGCGATGTTGTTACCGCAAGCCGATCAAGTATGGATTAACTACGTTAATAACTGGGTAAAGCTAAAGCAGCTGAAAGGCTTTTTCGCAGCTACTGCGGAAAAATGGGGCCTGTAATCTTTAGTTGAAAGGCTGTGCTGCTAACTCACTCAGAGTTGGCAGCACAATTTTTACGCGACCTTTGCGCCGTTAAAGCGATACGTTGTTTCTACAACTGTTGCGCCGTTCAACACCTCTATAGCACGGGTTCAGTCTAAGTGGTTTAGGCCACTTGCCATCGGGATCAGCAAACCAATGTCAGAAAATGAAAATGCGATTGTGCTCAACGGTGTGCATAAATGGTTCGGCGATTTTCATGTGCTGCGCGATATTAATTTAACGGTCTCTCAAGGAGAGCGCGTCGTTATTTGTGGCCCGTCGGGTTCGGGTAAATCGACCGTTGTCCGTTGCATTAACAGCCTTGAAAAACACCAAAAAGGCGAGATCATTGTTGACGGCACCAAGCTGACCCATACCCGTAAATCGGTGGCGCAAATTCGTTCTGAAGTGGGTATGGTTTTTCAGCAGTTCAATTTGTTCCCGCATTTAACCGTCTTAGAAAACCTAACCTTAGGGCCGATCAAAGCGCGTGGTTTAAGCCCGGCTGATGCCAACGAGCGTGCCATGCGTTATCTGGAACGTGTGCATATTCCAGAGCAGGCGCAAAAGAAACCAGGGCAGCTGTCGGGTGGCCAACAACAACGCGTGGCCATTGCACGCTCCTTGTGTATGGAGCCAAAAATCATGTTATTTGATGAGCCCACCTCAGCGCTCGACCCGGAAATGATATCGGAGGTGCTCGACGTTATGGTGGAGCTTGCCGAAGAGGGCATGACGATGATTGTTGTTACGCATGAAATGGGCTTTGCACGAAAAGCAGCGAATACCATGGTGTTTATGGATAACGGTGAGATCGTTGAAACCGGCACACCCGATGTATTTTTTGATGCACCTAAAACGGATCGATGTCGTCGATTTCTCCAGCAAATTCTGCAACACTGAATCAGGTATTTCGCATGCGGCAATCGATAACAATTGGCATTAAATGGCTGCTTGGTTTAGCGGCGATACTCGCTGTTAGTGGCTGTTCCGATGCCAACCTAAAATGGTATGTCGTTTCTCCGTTCACCGAAAGCGGGCGCGTTAATTTAAAGTTCCTGATAGAGGGCACATGGAACACCTTGTTTATGTCGTTCCTTGCGTTGCTTATTTCTATTGTTGTGGGCTTACTCATTGCAATACCGGGCATTGCGCGCAACAAACCGCTAAGGGCTACTAACTATGTGTATGTTGAGCTGGTGCGCTCAATTCCGCTACTGCCGCTAATACTGTGGGTGTACTACGGTTTACCTGAAATTGCCGGTATTCAACTCGACTACTTTTGGGCGGGTGTATTTGCGCTGGCACTGTCCGATAGCGCGTTTGAGGCAGAGATATTCAGAGCGGGTATTCAGTCGGTGCCAAAAGGGCAAACAGAGGCGGCTAGTACAGTTGGCCTTAACTACTTTCAAAACATGCGCTACATTGTATTGCCGCAAGCTATTCGGCGAATCTTGCCTGCGTTGGGCAATCAGTTTGCGTATATGGTAAAAATGTCCGCTTTGGTATCAGTTATCGGTTTACAAGAATTAACCCGGCGAGCCAATGAACTCATTGTTACCGAGTATCGGGCGTTAGAAATTTATACCATTCTTATCGTAGAGTACTTAGTGATCATTTTAATCATAGGGCAAGGAGTGCGTTGGCTTGAAAGAAAAATGGGATCAGAAGAGAGTGACAGCCGCTCCAGCTAAGCTCAAGCTGTACAGTAATCCAAATTCCAGAGGCAGGATCGCACGCTGGATGTTGGAAGAAGTTGGTGAACCTTACGATGTAGAATTTCTGGCTTATGGTGGCGCAATGAAAACGCCGGAATTTCTAGCAATCAACCCAATGGGTAAAGTGCCAACACTTGTACATAATCATCAAGTGATCACCGAAACACCGGCCATCTGTGTGTATCTGGCAGAAACGTTCCCCAAGGCGTGCCTTGCCCCAACCGAAAGCGAAAGAGCTGAGTTTTGGCGCTGGATTTTTTTTGCGGCAGGTCCTTTAGAGTCAGCGATCACTAACACAACGCTAGGCGTAAAACACAACCCGGAAAAAGAAAGTATGCTGGGCTATGGCAGCTTGGCTGATGTCCTGGATGTTATGCAAGCTAAGTGTGAAGCGGGTGTTTTTCTGGCAGGCAGCAGGTTCACCGCAGTGGATGTTTATGCCGGTTCTCAGTTGGCATTTGGTATGCAGTTTGGTGCTGTAGAAAAACGCCCGGCATTCGAACATTATTGTTCACGCATTCAAAACAGAGACGCTTATAAAAGAGCGTTTGAGTTGGACAAGGCAGCACAGCCGCCAAGCTAGATTGCGGGCAAACCAGAGGCAGCGCAAAGCCTTTGTTATCGCGCTATACCGTTGGTACCACGTTATACCGTTGGTACCGTGTTATACCGTTGGTACCGTGTTATGCCGTTGGTACCGTGTTATGCCACAAGCTAGCGCGTTTTTATTTTGCCAAACACCGCTTTACGTTTGCGGACCAGTGCCAACAAAACCCACCATGCGTGAAATTAAGTCGCCTTCAGTTTCTACAAAATACTGACCGTGTTGGACCATATCATTGCCGTCAGGGCCTTTACCGCCGAACGCAACCGTTGCGCGGATCATACCGGCGGTGGTGTCACTGCCGATCACTTTGGCGGACCATCCAGGCGCGTTTGCGCTGAACATACCTACATAGTCGCTCAGTGCGCTGATGCCGATAAGGGTTTGCGGTGTGCGAGGGTCATCGTATCGAATGTTTTCTGTTACGGCGCTGGTGATTTTTTCTAGCCGCGCATCGGCGGATTCAAGCTGCCATGCATCGAAAAAGTTAGAAACTGGGTCTGACATAGGAATCTCCAAGGTGCGTATGGAAGAGTATAGCGTGAGTCGTTGTGTTTTTAACTACCCGCGTCGTGTTCGTTGTAGCGCCATAACGTTGAAGGTAGTAGTCTATTGGAATCCATGAGTAAGCGCGCGCACGTTGATTCTTTCGTTGCTGAATAACGCCTGTGGGCGCTTACCTATTGTGCGATTCTTAACAAGCTCTTACACAGCGGTATTCGCAATGGCTCAAGTTACAGTACACATTGACCCTGAAGTTAAAAATGTTATTGCCTTATTTGATGGCTTGCTAGAGACGCATAAGCCTGACCAATCCATACAACATTATTTTGAACAGCTTGCGGATCGGCTGCATTTTAGACACAAAAACAGAGACATTGGCATTCGCTTTATTGTTTGCCAGCATTTCAGAGAATATGATTTAAACAAAGTTTTTGATGCTGAATTCTCCATTGCAGATGCCAAACTCTGTATAGCCAAGCAACATGGTTTTGAGAACTGGGAAGCGGTAGAAACGGTTGAGCATTATGTTGATATCGGTTTTGAAACCTTAATTGATAAAATGCTTGCCGGAGATTTACAAGCTTTGCAGAAGGCAATTGGCGACAACCCGAATATCATTCATCAAACTTCTGCTTATCCGCACCGGGCAACGCTGTTGCACTATACCGGTTCTAACGGTGTAGAAGCTTACCGGCAAGTTGTGCCTTTGAATCTTGCAGATATCGTTAATTGTTTATTAGAAGCGGGTGCAGATCCAAAGCTCGAAGCGAATATATACGGTGGGTGCAAAGCTCGGGATTTATTGGAAACGAGTAAACACCCTTACGAGTCAGGTGTTATAAAAAGTGTGCAATCGGTGTACGACAAGCGGCAAGCCGCTTCCTAAGCTGACTAATACTGCGTTTAAAAAATGCTTAACAAAAATCAGCATCACCGAAAAGTTGGCAATGCTGATTTAGGTTTGACCGAGCAATGGTCCCGTTGTTTAATTTTTGCTTAGCTCTTGCTTAGCTCTTGCTTAGCTCTTGCTTAGCTTTCGCTTAGCTCTTGCTCAGTTCTTCAAATAGCTCTCTTTAGAATCATCCAGTGCATCTTTCCAAGGTGTGTGATGCGCCGGCGCCATCGTGCCAGTAATAACTGATTTATAGCTGTTATTTCTAAATGTCATGATGTTTTCTTTCTTATGTTTTTTCCATTGAAAGAAGGCTTCGTTTGCACCGTCAATGTCGAAACTGGGGTAGTCAGTTTCGGCAATCAGCTCTCTGACATAGTCGCCTTGGTAGCGTATGCAACCATAGTCGTCTTCAATCGCATCTTCCTCTGCAACCCGTTTATCGACATCAGCCGCTCTTGCAGTAGCATCGGGTACGCTGATTTTGTCCATAATGATATCCCGTGCATACCAAGCTTGGGCATCGAACATGTTGAAGGTGTACCACTGATCCTGCATACCCAGATAAAAAAGTTGCGGGTTAGCGACAAACACTAAACCTTTGTATAAGTCGGCAGATGCAAGACGGTTTGCAGTCACCAGATTCAGTTCGGCGTCCATAAACGGGAAGTGATGTTTGTAACCGGTGCACAGAATGATCGCATCGATTTCTTTTTCGGTTCCATCAATAAATGTACAGGTGTTCCCATCTACCGATTTTAACAGCGGCACTTCTTGCCAGTTGTCTGGCCAGTTGTAACCCATGGGTGCTGTTCGGTGGCTGACTGTGACGCTTTTGCAGCCGTACTTCCAGCATTGCGATCCGATATCTTCAGCTGAGTAGCTGGTACCAATAATCAGTATGTTTTTGTCTTTGAATTCCACGGCATCGCGGAAATCATGCGCATGCAGCACGCGACCATTAAATTTATCGAGCCCGTCGAATTCAGGCACATTGGGTGTTGAGAAATGCCCGCTTGCCACAACAACATTGTCGAACTGTTCGCTGTACGTGTTGTCGTTAGGAAGATCTTTTACGGTTACCGTGAATTGCTTGCTGCTCTCATCGTAGCTAACTTGCCGAACCGTTGTATTAAAGCGAATCCAGTCACGCACGTTGGCTTTGAGCACACGGCCTTCTATGTAATCGAACAGCACCGCGCGAGGCGGGTAGCTTGCTATCTGTTTGCCAAAATGTTCTTCGAATGAGTAGTCGGCAAATTCTAAGCCTTCTTTGGGTCCGTTAGACCAAAGGTAGCGATACATCGAGCCATGTACCGGTTCGCCATATTCATCCAGCCCTGTTCGCCACGTGTAGTTCCAAAGGCCACCCCAATTGGATTGCTTTTCGAAGCAAACAATTTCTGGAATTTCTTCACCTTTTTGTTGGGCAGATTGAAATGCACGAAGTTGTGCAAGCCCTGAAGGTCCGGCGCCAATGACAGCGACTCGTTTACCCATTTAAAACTCCTTAGCGGTTGTTGGCTAGTGGTGCGCGCTCTATTTGTTCTCGTACTGTATTCGTTCTTTATGTGCAATAATTATTGGACTATTTTTGGTATTTGTAGGTAAGCTTTTTGCGTTGCGTCGCCGTGGACTCGCCAACGCATTTCCACTCACTAGCTAGGAATTTACAGGAATAGGCGCGATGGTTCCAGTGTTCGGACCAATTTGTGTTTAGTCCAATTCTGCACCAAGCGCTGTGACTACCAACGATTGAAAATGATGCACCGCGTGTTCTGAAAGTTCTGTTCGTTCTTTATCGACAATGAATCGCCCTTGGTTATAGCCTTTGGACTTCAAACCGGTTTGCACACTTTCGCAAAGCGCAACATCTTCAGGCTGCAGTACCACGCGCTGGTAGTCCATCGCGTCTTGCAATTGCTGGCTCGGTTTGCCATCGGGTACAAACCAATCCTGATACTCAATAGTGCGCTCGCTTCCGTTTGGGATCATTTGCAGAACGGATAAATTGGGTTCACCGGGGTAGGCCCAGATGGTGAGGTTAGGCCAAAGGAACCAACCGGCGTAGCCAAAATCCACGTCGCCTTTTTCAAACTGAAACGCAGAATTGTTGGTTGACTTGACCGCTTGCGATACATGGCTTGAGTAAATTTTGTGCGTGATGGAACGATAGCTTTTCATGTCTACCAGATCCACAAAATCTTTATGAGCCGGCTGGCAGTGATAACACTCTAAGAAATTATCCATCATGACTTTCCAGTTGCTGGCAACGTCATAAGTATCGCGTTGTGCGAAAGCGAGTGTGTCTACGTCGGGGCAAATTGCACGAATCTCTTTTTCCAACTCACTGGCTTGTTCGGCTAAGGGCGCCGCCTTTTCATCAAGGTTAATAAACACCATGCCGCAAAAAACTTCGACACGAACTGTTTTTAAAGCGAAGTCGCACGCGTTGAAATTGGCGACATTTTCAGAGTTTCGGGCAGATTTTAGTGTGCCGTCCAGGTTGTACGCCCAAGCATGGTATGGGCAACGAATCAGGTTAGTATGGCCGCTGCCTGATAACAGTTCATGTCCGCGGTGTTGGCACACGTTGTAGAACGCTTGCAGGTTTTGTTCTTTATCGCGAACAATGATAATGCCTTGGTCTTGTACTTGCGTGGCCAGGTAGTCGCCGGCCTTAGCCACTTGGCTCACGTGGCCCACATACCACCAGCTTTGGTGGAATATCGCCGATTTTTCCATTTCAGCGATATCGTTGTCGTGATAAAAGCGCGCAGGTAACGTGTAGGACTGCTCTGGGTTGTTGCTAAACGGGGCGTCGCCGTCAAGGCGGTGAATTTTGGATGTTTTCATCGGGTCAGATCTCACTGCGCTATATACCAGCTCAGTTTAGACGCTTTAGAAGCTCGAAGAAAACAATTTTCAGCGCTAACTCGAATGAGCAGCGCTGAACAAAACGGTAACGGATACGTTTAGTAGTCGCTGACCCTAACCGCTGCGCCTTTCACTAAAGAGGCATTGGCTGCTTCTGCCAGTTGTAAAGCGGCGACTCCATCTTCCTGATTGGTCAGTGGTTTAGTGCCGTTTTGCATGGCGTTAATAAAGTCTTCCAACTCCAGCCGATAAGCAGCTTCATAACGTTCCAGAAAGAAGTGTAAAGGCATCTCTTGACTAACACCGTGTTCTCCGGAATGTACCAAATTGGTTTCTGTGTTGTTCATGGCCTGCAACATGCCTGTAGAGCCAAAGGCTTCGATGCGTTGATCATAACCGTAGCTTGATCGTCGGCTGTTAGTGATCATTGCAAGTTTGCCACTGGCGGTTTGCAAGGTAACGCTTGCCGTGTCGACATCATTGGCTTTGCCAATGTTTTTATCGATGATGGAACTTGCGGCAGCGTAAACCGTATCGATTGGTTCATCGAGCAGCCAACGCGCAATATCGAAGTCGTGAATCATCATGTCTCTGAATAATCCACCGGATACTTTTATGTAGTCGATGGGTGGTGGTGCAGGGTCGCGACTCACAATAATTAGGGTTTCCAGATTACCGATATCGCCGTTACTAACACGTTGTTGCAGTCGGTTGAACTGTGGATCGAATCGTCGGTTAAAGCCTAATGCGCATAAGATGCCAGAGGCATTGATGGCTGATGCGGCTTCACGTGCGCTGTTTAAATCCAGGTCGATGGGTTTTTCACAAAAAACCGGCTTAGCATTTTCTGCACAGCGGTGCAGTAAAGGGGCGTGTGTGTCGGTTGCACTGGCAATGATTACCGCATCGATGTCAGGGTCTGTAAACACCGTATCCAGAGATGCAACATCTGCGTTGATTTGTTCGGCCAATGCTTTGGCGGAAGGTTCGTGTACATCGCAAACCAGTTTGATGCGTGCGTTTTCAACGGCGCTAACCGCGATTGCATGCACTTTACCAATTCGTCCGGCACCGATTAAAGCAAAATTTTTCATCGTTAGAGTTCTTGTATAAAGTCAATTAAATTTGGTTAATCTGCAAGTCAGATTATAAGTTTGTTCTACGCGCTTTTAATGCGTTGTTGTGTTTCTTCTGTTGCATTCTCTCGCCGATAGCCTAATGATATACACAGTGTCTGTGCCAAGCATAAACTGGAACTGAGCGAGCGAAACGAACGAGCTGCTGCGTCTTTTATGGCGAATACGATATTGGCAGATGCGACACTTGGGCAATCCCCGTCATCAGTAATTAGTAGTACTTTTGCACCGGCTTTACTGGCAGTTTTTACTATCTCCTGTGTGGCTTGTGCATAAGGTGCAAACGTTATGGCTATGAGCACATCACCTTTTTGAATGCAGTTGGCTTGCTCATTGTGCATCATGCCTAAGCCGCTAATCGCATTGGTTTGAATGTTGATATTACTTAGCGCGTACACAAAGTACATGGAAACCGGGAATGCTCGTTGGATGCCGCAAACGTGAATATGTTTGGCTTTGTCGAGCAGGCCAACCGCGCTTTGAAGTTTGCCTGCTTCTATATTGTTTTGCAGGTCCTGCAATGAGTCAATATTGGCTTGTGCAAACTCGCTGAGCAGCTGCGCTTCTGTATCGTCTGAATTATCAATGGTGGTTTGTTGCGATAACCGGATACGCTCGCTGTAGCCTTTGTAGTTTTCCTGTATGTGGTCTTTATACAGTTTCTGCAGTTCGGTAAACCCGCTGAAGTTAAAATGGTTGGCAAATCTGACCAATGTAGACGCATGCACGCCGGCTTTTTCTGCAACAACGGCGGCCGTATCCAATGCCATCGATTCAGGATTCTTGCAGATAAAGTCACCGGCATCTTTTAGCCGCCGACTCAGCTGCTCGTACTCTTTATCGATGCACAACCTGAGTTCGTCAATTGTTTTCGGGTGCATACCGTGTTCCATGGGTCTCCAGTGGTGAATCTGGTCAGTCAGTTCAGTGGTTCGCAGTCTATCGTGGAATATATATTCCAAACAAGGCCTAATTTTGCAAATTTATGGGTTTGTTTGGCTTGCAATGGAATATATATTCCAATAATATACGACCCTCTTTAACGTAGCGTGTGCGACTTGTTGCCAATGAATGCCGAAATTAAACCGCTGGATTTGATTTGCTTAGGCCGTGCCGGCGTAGATTTCTACGCGGATCAGATTGGTGCGCGGCTTGAAGATGTGGGCAGTTTCTCAAAATATATTGGCGGCTCATCCACTAACATCGCGTGCTGCTCGTCTCGTATGGGTTTACGTTCGGCGTTGATTACCCGTGTTGGCGATGAACACATGGGGCAATTTATTCGTGAACAGCTTCAGCGAGAAGGGGTAGATACCAGGTTGGTTAAAACCGACCCTGATCGGCTGACTGCATTAGTGGTGTTAGGTATTAAAGATCGCGATACATTCCCGTTGATCTTTTTCCGTGAAAACTGTGCCGACATGGCCATCAGCAAAGATGATGTTGACGAGTCGATGATTGCGCAAAGTAAAGCGTTGTTAATCACAGGTACGCATTTTTCAACCGAAGCCATTTATGCAACCTCGAAGCATGCGCTAAGCCTTGCTCGTAAAAACAAGGTGAAGACCGTTTTAGATATCGACTACCGCCCGGTGTTGTGGGGCTTAACGTCTAAAGGTGATGGCGAAACGCGCTTTATTGCTAACGACTCAGTGTCGTCTCATTTACAAAGTATCCTTGGCGATTTCGATCTTATCGTTGGTACTGAAGAAGAAATTCATATTGCAGGCGGCAGTACCGACACGCTAACAGCGATGCGTAAAATTCGCACTGTGTCAGATGCCGTGTTGGTTTTAAAGCGGGGGCCTTTTGGTGCCAGTGTGTATGAAGGCGACATTCCTGATTCATTGGATGATGGCATCACCGTAAAAGGCGTAACAGTAGACGTACTCAATGTATTAGGTGCGGGTGATGCCTTTATTTCTGGTTTTTTAAGAGGTTGGATTAACGGTGAAGGCTATGAGCAAGCTTTGCGTTATGCCAACGCTTGTGGTGCACTGGTGGTGTCTCGCCATGGCTGTACGCCTGCTATGCCCACTAAAGAAGAGCTGGATTACTACCTGGCTAATTCGCAGAACATTCCGCGCCCGGATACCGATACCGAACTAAACTATTTGCATCGGGTAACCACGTATTCGCGCCAGTGGGAGCAACTCCATATTCATGCGTTTGATCATCGCATTCAGTTTGAAGAGATGGCCAACGCTGCCAATGCTGATGTAAACCGTTTGCCGCGGCTAAAACAATTACTGCTACAAGCCACTGAACAGGTTGTAGAGAACCTAACACTAGGGGGCCAGAGTGGCATTTTGTGTGATGGGATTTTCGGTCAGGATGTTTTAAACGCGGCTACCGGTACTGATCTTTGGATAGCGCGGCCGGTTGAACTCCCTAAAAGCCGACCGCTTGCGTTTGAAGGCGAACAAAGTATTGGTACCATTTTAAAAAGTTGGCCGCTGGAGCACATCGTTAAGTGCCTTGTTTTCTACAGCACCGCTGACGATGCTTCTATAAAAGAACCACAAGATAAAAAAATTGCGGAGCTCTATGATGCTTGTTGCACAAGTGGTCATCAGCTTTTATTGGAAATTATTCCACCTGCTGAAACCATGCCGGTAGGCGAATCTGTTTTAGCCAGTGTTAAACACATTTTAAATAGTGGTATCCGACCAGACTGGTGGAAAATACCTTGTATGGACGCTGCCTCTGCTGCTGCCTTGTGTTCGTTGATCGAAACTGAAACACCGCATTGCCGAGGCATTGTTGTTTTGGGTTTGGATGCACCAGCGCAACAGCTTGCTGACGGTTTTAAAGCCTTTCGAGGTCTAGACCTGGTTAAAGGGTTTGCGGTAGGGCGCACCATTTTTGGTGATGCGTCTCGCGCTTGGTTGGCGAATGACATTTCAGATGATGCATTGGTATCCAATGTGGCTAAAAATTACACGGCTATTTGCCAGGCGTGGCAAAGTGCAACTCAATAGAAATGTGCCGATACCCACGCTACAAATAACGATTGTTGGAGAATAACGTTGTCGACTATCAGACTTACCATGGCACAAGCCATGACAAAATACCTGTGTGCACAAAAAACCATTGTCGATGGAGAAACTGTGCCATTGTTCAATGGCGTGTGGGCTATCTTCGGGCACGGCAATGTACCTGCCTTAGGTGAAGCATTGCATGAAGTGAAAGACACACTGCCAACTTATCGTGGGCAGAATGAACAAGGTATGGTGCATGCAGCCACAGCCTATGCAAAACAAATGCGTAGAAAGCGCATGATGGTGTGCACCAGCTCTGTAGGTCCTGGCGCATCTAACATGTTAACCGGTGCAGCCACGGCGTACGTTAACCGTTTGCCGGTGTTGTTGTTACCCGGTGATACCTTTATGCACAGGGCATCCGCACCGGTTTTGCAGGAGGTTGAACGGGGTGACGATGCAACCGTTAACGTTAACGATTGCTTTAAGCCGGTATCCAGCTATTTCGACCGACTCACCAAGCCTGAGCAACTGATTACCTCTTTGCCACGTGCTATTCGCGTGTTAACCGACGCTGAACTCTGTGGTCCGGCAACGTTATGCATGCCGCAAGATGTTCAGGCCGAAAGCTATGATTATCCTGTTAGCTTTTTTGAAGAGCAAATACACACTATGCAACGCATGGGTGCCGACAGTGAACAACTAAAGTCAGTTGCTAATCAAATTAAGGCTGCCAAAAAGCCGGTGGTTGTTGCTGGTGGTGGGGTTCATTATTCTGATGCTATTAGCGAATTCAAAGCGTTTGTTGAAAAGCATCAACTGCCCGTGGTTGAAACATCAGCGGGCAAAGGTGCCTTGGGTTATTCGCATGAACTTAACGCCGGTGGTATTGGTGTTGTTGGTGCCAGTTCAGCGAACGCTATCGCTAACGATGCCGATTTGCTCATCACTGTTGGCACGCGCTTAAGCGACTTCACGACCGGGTCGAGAACAGTACTTTCAAACACGCGTGTGCCGCAAATCAATATTAATGTTGCTCATTTAGATGCCTACAAACATGGCGCTGCAGGCTTACGCAGCGATGCTAAGCGAGCACTGCAGGAATTATCGCCGTTACTTGAAGGTTGGCAGTCCAGCGATAGCCATTTGGAAAATCTGGCGAACTACAAAAAGAGTTGGGCTGAAGAGGTTGCGCAAGCGGTTGCACCTTCAACAGATTTGCCATCCGATGCACAAGTCACCCAAGTGATTAACGAAGCTGCTGATCTGTCAAAAGACGTGCTCGTGGTTGCTGCGGGTTCTATGCCAGCTGAAGGCATGAAGCTATGGCAGGGTGAATCTTCCCGTGGCTATCATTCCGAATATGGTTTTTCCTGTATGGGTTATGAAATTGCTGGCGGTGTCGGCGTTAAAATGGCAGACCCAGCAGCTAATGTGTTTGTTGTGGTTGGTGATGGCAGTTACTTAATGATGAACTCAGAGCTGCTGACCGCCGTTGCACTGAACCAGAAAATTATATTGGTGGTGCTGGATAATCGCGGCTTTGGTTGTATCAACCGTTTACAAAACGCCTGCGGCGCAGACCCTTTCAATAATTTGCTCGACGACGGCACAGCCCAAACCGATGGCTACCCGAAAGTCGACTTTGCCGCTCACGCTGCCAGCTTAGGTGCAACTTCTGAGCATGTGAGTTCACTGAGCGAACTGGCAGCTGCGCTTGAACGCGCGAAAGCCTCCGAGAACTCTTATTGTTTAGCAATCGATACCAATGCTGTCCATTCCACCGGTGGTGGTAGTTGGTGGCAGGTGGGAATACCTGAAGTATCGTCGAAGTCTTCGGTAACCGATGCACGCGCCAATTGGCAGGAAAGCGGCAAGAGCAAACAGGCGTACTGATGCTGAATCTATCGCTGGATAAGCAATTTGCCGCTATTTGTCTGGGGCGCGCTGGCATGGATTTATATGCCAATGAGCTTAATACCGATTTCAACCAGGTAACACAGTTTAATAAGCACGTTGGCGGTTCGCCCGCAAATATTGCTGTTGGTATGGCTAAGCTGGGTGCGTCGGTAGGGTTTATCGGCAAGGTATCTGACGACGTGGTTGGCCGCTACGTCAATGATTATCTGAGCTCTCAAGGTGTGGATATTGCCGGCATGCAGGTTGATAGCACTGGCACCCGCACCAGTTTGGCTATCACCGAGATGAAGCCCGACAACTGCGCTGTGGTGATCTATCGGAATAATGCCGCCGATCTGGCCTTGGCGGCTGAAGACATTAATGCCGATTACATTGCCAAGTCGCGCATGCTGGTGGTGTCTGGCACAGCGCTTAGCGCCGAGCCATCACGCTCTGCAACGCTGAAAGCGATTGAATATGCGGTTGCGTCCGACACCTTGGTGGTGCTGGATCTGGACTACCGCGCCTACACCTGGCAGTCGGAGCAGGAGGCGGCACAGGTCTATCAACATGCAGCGAAACATGCTCATTTACTCATTGGCAATAACGAAGAATATGAGGTCATGGGAGTTGCAGCCAATTCCCAAATAAGCGACACAGCAAAGGCCTGTTTGCGCGATAATACGCAGTGCATTCTGATCAAAGCCGGTTCGGCTGGGTCGTATGCTTTCACGCGCGACGGTGATCATTTCGCACAAGGCGTTTTCTCGGTAAACTCTCTCAAACCATTCGGAGCAGGGGATGCCTACGCGGCAGCGATCTGCACCGGATTATCACAAGGTTTGAGTTTGCGAGACTGTGTAGCACGGGGTTCGGCCGCTGCGGCGATCGTCGTATCGGGCACCTCCTGTTCTGAGGCATCACCTACATCCGCTCAACTTGAACTTTTCATGAATGAAAACGTGGCTACAGACTTGGCTGCGATCAAGGGATAAAAAGTAATGACTCGTCATATAGCTCCGTTCGATAACAAAAACGAGGCAATTGTTGCTGAAGGCAATGATGTTGTGCCACTGATGTATTTCAACAGAGTCGTGCTCGACAAAGGTGAATCGTATCAATATGCGTTAAAGGCGCATGAGTCTTGTGTTGTGCCCGTAACCGGCACCTGTTCAGTTGACGTGGATGGCGAAGTTTTTGAGAATATCGGTGAGCGACAACACCTTTGGGAAGGCATGCCTAACGGCGTATACGTTCCAGTGGGCGCTGACTGTTCAATTACCTGTACCGGCGAAAAAATGGAAATTTTCATCGCAGGTGGGGTGTATGAAGAAAAGCTAAAGCCTTTCGCGATTCGAACCAACGAAATCGACAAAGTTCAGTACGGCTCTGACGACACCAAAACACACCGTAAAATTAAACATATCCTGGGGCAGTCCAACGCCGATCAACGAGGGCGTTTGTTAGTGAGTGAGTTATTCACTGTGGGTGCGGGTGGTTGGTCTGGTTTTCCACCGCATAAACACGACACTGAAAGGCCGCCGGTAGAAACCCGCTACGAAGAGGTTTATCAATTTCGTTTTAACCCGGAACAAGGTTTTGGTTGCCAGTTTGATTACCTTGAAGACGGTGGCATGGGTTCACCACACCATATCAAAAACGGCAGTACCTACATGATCGATAGTGGCTACCACCCCTGTGTTGCAGCTCCGGGTTATGAGATGTATTACTTCACCATTATTGTGGGTGAGAAGTCCAAGTCGTTAATTCAATTTTTTGAGCCCACCCATGAATACCAGGTAGAAACTATTCCTGGTATTAAAGACATGGTGGCAAAGTTTAAATAGAGCTTATCGATGCGTGTAAACCTAGAACAACTTCTCTTGCCAGCACTCAGTGGCGGCTATGCAGTGCCCTGTTTTAATGTGTTCGGGTATGAAGATGCGGTTGCCGTGATTCGCGCAGCCGAAATGCACGATGCGCCTGTAATTCTGGCCACCAATAAAGAGATGGTTGAGTTTATGGGGCCAAAGCAATTGGCATCCATGTTGGGCATTCTTGCCGATGATGCCAGTGTGCCTGTGTGTGTTCACTTGGATCATTGCTACGAAGAAGCCATTGCCCAACAAGCGGTTGATGCCGGTTACAGCTCAATTATGTTCGACGGTTCGCAATTGCCCCTACAAGAGAACATCGACCGAACCGCTAGCCTTGTCGATTACGCACATGCGGCCAATGTCAGCATTGAAGGAGAGATCGGTTCTGTGTCGTATAGCAAAGGGCGTGAACATATTGCGCATCGATTAACCCAGCCAGATGAAGCCGAGTTGTTTTCTACCAGCACAGGCGTTGACGCTGTTGCTGTATCCATTGGCAATGTACATCGTTTGGAGAGTGCCAGCAGCAAAGTGGATAGTGATCTCCTGTCGAGTATTGCTGAGCGCGTCAAGCAGCCTTTAGTGATACATGGCACCAGCGGTATCCCTGACGAAACACTGTCTATGCTCGCCAAAACACGCGTGTGCAAATTTAATATCGGCACGCGATTACGGCAGGCATTTGGCCGTTCATTGAGAGAAACGCTAGCGCAAAACCCGGATGAATTCGACCGAATGACAATATTTGATAACGTAATGCCAGCGATAAGCGATGAAGCTGCGCATCACCTGTTGCTGCTAGGGGCAGCTCACAAGAGTAAGTAATATGAGTTATAGAATTGGTAATGCACCTTGTTCATGGGGTGTAGAGTTTGGCGACGATCCAAGAAACCCAACCTGGCAAAGTGTTTTAGACGATGCACGTACTGCTGGTTACAACGGTATGGAACTGGGGCCCCTTGGCTTTTTGCCAGAGAATCCTGAACAACTTACAGACGCTATGCAAAGTAGAGACTTAACGCTGACAGCGGCGGTTATGTTTCGTCCGTTGCACGATCCTGCCAAGTGGGACGAAGTAAAAGACGTAGCTCACCGCACCTGTAAGAGTTTACAAACCTTAGGTGCCGACCAATTCGTTTTGATCGACAGTATCTCAGAAATTCGTGTACCTACGGCCGGTCGTCCGGAAGAGGCTCAGCGCTTAACCGACAGTGAATGGGCTGGCATGGTGGAGCGTATTACCACTGTTTGCAAAATTGCTAAAGAAGAATACGGTATGACGGTTTCGATGCATGCGCACGCGGCGGGTTTCATTGAGTTTGAAGATGAAGTACACCGCATTATGGACGATGTACCTGAAGAGCTACTGGGCCTGTGCATTGATACGGGTCATTGCGAATACGCGCAAACCGATCCTGTTGCTTTGTTTCATCAGTATCACGCTCGTGCGCCGTATGTACACTTTAAAGATGTCGATAGTAAAATTCGTGAGCATGTGGTGCAGAACCGCATCGGCTTCTACGATGCCTGCGCGCAAGGCCTGTTTTGTAATTTAGGCGACGGCATGGTGAATTTTGAAGCCTTTAAAGATGCCTTAGCCCAACACAACTATGCGGGTTGGGCGACCGTTGAGCAAGATTGCGACCCTACTGCCGGTAACCCGGTTATTGATGATGCCAAAGCCAACTACGATTTCTTGCGAAGCGTAGGCTTGGCTATTCAATAGTTATTTCCAACCCAAACATAAAAATTAAGAATAAATAGATATGAACACGTTAAATTGGGGTTTAATTGGTGGCGGTAAAGGCAGTCAAATTGGCGATGCTCATCGCATTGGCTCGGCCATGGATAACTGTTTTCACCTTGCTGCCGGTGCCTTGGATATCGATCCAAAGAAAGGCAAGCAATACGCAAAAAGTTTGGGCGTTGCTGACGATCGCGCCTATGGTAGTTGGCAGGATATGCTCTCTGGTGAGCGCGACAGAGAGGATGGCATCCAGCTGGTTACGGTTGCAACACCTAACTCAACACATTATGAAATCAGTGCAGCCTTTTTAAAAGCAGGTATTCATGTGCTGTGTGAAAAGCCGCTAACGATGACCGTTAAAGAGGCGGTCAAATTACAAGAGCTGGCAGCCAAACATAATTGTTTGCTGGCGGTAAACTTTGGCTACACCGGTTATCCGATGGTTCGGCAAGCGCGCGCTATGGTACAAGGTGGCAAGCTGGGTAACATCCGTTTAATCTCCGCGCAATTTGCACACGGCCATCACTCGGATGCAGCCGATATGGACAACCCTCGCGTTCGCTGGCGTTATGACCCAAAGCAAGCGGGTGTGTCTTCGGTGTTAGCCGATTGTGGTATTCATGCTTTGCAAATGGCTACTTACATCGCCGATCAAACGGTCAGCAATTTGTCAGCGCATTTTCTGTCTGCTGTGGAAGGGCGCGAATTGGAAGACGACGCAGCACTGCAAATTAATCTTTCTGGTGGTACTACTTGTAGGCTTTGGACAAGTGCTATCGCTTTGGGACACATGCATGGCTTATCGTTTGAAGTCTTCGGAGAGCGTGGTGGGCTGCGTTGGCACCAGGAACAACCCAACCAACTTTTTTATACACCGTTGAACAAACCCACTCAAATTCTGGAGCGCGGTGGGAAAGGTTTACATAAAGATGCGGTGGCAGCCTCTCGAATTGCTATTGGACATCCGGAAGGTATGATGCCAGCATTCGCTAACATCTATAAAGATTTACATGCCGCCATGCTCGGCAGCGAAGATGCCGTTGCTCGCTTACCCATGAGCGATGCGGGTGTCGAAATGGTGAAAGTGGTGCAGGCAGCGGCAAAATCTGCAAAAGCCTCTGGCAAGTGGGTCACACTCTAAGCTTGGCCACATCGGCCCAATACAATTGGTTCCGAACCGACAGTGTTGGTTTGGTATGCTTCCTAAAATATTCACAACTGCCCTTTAGGCAGTTTAAACAGAGTTAATAGCATGATTGAAAACCTGATAAACAATCAACGCGTGGCCAGTAAAAGTGGCAACTCGCAGCCTGTGTATAACCCTGCAACTGGCGAGGTTATAGAAGAATTGGGTTTGTCCAGTGCAGATGAAGTTAATGACGCCATTGCAGCCGCTGCTGCTGCGTTTCCAGCCTGGTCGAATACGCCGCCGCTAAAGCGCGCTGCCGTGATGTTCCGTTTTAATCAGCTGCTTATAGAAAACTCCGATGCGATTGCCCGCGAGATTTCCAGAGAGCACGGTAAAACGCACGAAGACGCCTTGGGCGAAGTGCAACGGGGTAGGGAAGTTGTTGAGTTCTGCTGTGGTATTCCACAATTGCTGAAAGGTGAATTTTCACGCAACGTTGGTCCATCCATCGACTCTTACTCAGACCGTCAGGGCCTGGGTGTTTGCGCTGGGATAACACCGTTTAACTTTCCGGCCATGGTGCCTTTGTGGATGTATCCGGTGGCCATTGCCTGTGGCAACACCTTTGTACTGAAGCCTTCTGAGCGTGACCCTTCGTCAGTTATGTTTATCGCAGAGTTACTGCACCAAGCCGGTTTACCAGAAGGTGTGCTTAACGTGGTGCACGGCGACAAAATTGCGGTCGACACCATTCTGGATAGCCCGACTGTTCAAGCGGTTAGTTTTGTGGGTTCAACGCCCATTGCTGAATATGTTTATCAGCGTGGTACAGCGGCTGGCAAACGGGTGCAAGCACTGGGTGGTGCAAAGAATCACATGGTCATTATGCCTGATGCCGACATCGATCAAGCTGTTGATGCACTCATGGGGGCAGGTTACGGTTCTGCTGGCGAACGTTGTATGGCAATTTCAGTGGCTGTGCCTGTTGGTGAAGAAACCGCAGACCGACTAGTCGAAAAACTCAGGCCTCGTGTTGAAGCACTCAAGGTAGGCCCTTCAGACGATACCGATGCAGAGATGGGTCCGGTTATAACCAGCGCTGCAAAAGAACGTATTGTTGGATTAATCGATTCTGGTGTAGAAGCGGGTGCCAGTTTGTTGGTTGATGGTCGTACTTTGAGTTTGCAAGGTTACGAAAACGGCTACTTCTTAGGGGGCAGTTTGTTCGATCACGTTACCACCGATATGCAAATTTATAAGGAAGAAATTTTTGGACCGGTAGTGTCGGTAGTGCGAGCCAAGCAGTATCAAGAAGCTGTCGATATGATCAACGATCATGAGTATGGCAACGGCACTGCTATTTTTACACGCGACGGCGATGCAGCTCGAAGCTTTACTAACGACATTCAGGTGGGCATGGTCGGGGTTAATGTGCCACTTCCTGTGCCGGTAGCGTTCCACAGTTTTGGTGGTTGGAAGCGCTCGTTATTTGGTGATCACTCTATTTATGGTCCAGAGGGTGTGCATTTTTACACCCGACTCAAAACCATTACTAGCCGATGGCCAACCGGTATTAAAGAAGGTTCTGTATTCGCCTTCCCAACCTAGCTTAACGTCACGTTGGTTATCGTCTATGGCGGTTACTGCTAACTACTGTAAAAATGGCCCTGCAATAGGGCCATTTTTATTGGTCTACGTTGAAGCTGTACAACAGGAAGTCAGATTTTAATCCATAGCTGTCGTAGAGTGATCTGGCTCTGTAGTTGTAGTCTTGAGTTAACCATCGAACGTTGGCGATATTATTGGCTTTCGCAAAATCGAAAACATGGTCAATTAGTGCCTTGCCGAGCCCACTGCCCCGTGTAGTGGGTAAAACGTAAAGATCGCTCAAGTAGCAGACTTTGCCGCCAGACAAAGACCGATGCATAAGTTGGTATTGGGTAAACCCAACAGGATTATCATTTTCATCAACAGCCACATCACACCAAAAAGGTTCATCGTTGTTGTGTATCCATTGCCACACGATGCTCAATGCATCTGACGTTACGCTGGTTTTATAAAACTCAGCGTACTGATGCATAAACGCCTGCCAAACATCGTGGTCGGTTGCGCGTACCGCTCTTATGCTATAGGACATCGATTGCTCCTGTTGCTGCAAAATTATTAACGATAACTTTAACGTCGTCGGTTAGCACTTTTCCCATTGCGTTACGGGGCAAGGCATCTACAACAACGACAGCTTTCGGTTGTTTGAAACGGGCTAAATTTTCTTCACATAATTTCAACACGGCCAGTTTTACCGAAGCCATAGTATCTTTGGCATTGTTTGAACCGCTTGCCGTTAGATTGTTGCATTCAATGACAGCAACCGGCACTTCGCCCCATTTTTCGTGTGCTATGCCTACCACTGACACGGCGTTTACGGCTTTGTTTTTTTCAACAATGCGTTCTATCTCAGCAGGGTATATGTTCTCACCGCCGGAAATAATCACATGCTTTAAGCGGTCTTTAAACCAGTAGAAGCCGTGTTCGTCTTTGGCGGCTAGGTCGCCGGTGCGAAACCAACCATCCACAATGGTCGTCTGGCTCGCCTGTTTGTTTTTCCAATACCGGCTTAGAATATTATCGCCTTTAACCAGAATTTCTCCGGCCTCGTTAGTGCCCACTTCCTGGCCTTCTGTGTTTACCAGTTTTATCTGACAATGTAAGCCTTCGATGCCAATGCTGCCGACGGTTTGTGTAGCATGTTCGCGCAACTGGTAAATTGCAATAGGCCCGGTTTCAGTGGCTCCATAAACCTGCACAAGTGGAATGCGTTTGTTATGCACGGCGTTAATGAGGGATATCGGTACATCGGTTGAACCAATAGAAACCGATTTAAGCTTCAGGTTCTCTGCCTGTTGCCACTGCGTTGTGGCCATGATGGCTTGCAGTAACGTGGGTACGGTATTAATTAGTGTTATAGCGCTTTTTGTGAGTTCTTGTGCCGCATCAACTGGGTTAAATTGTTGGTGCAGGTAGACAGTTGCGCCAAACAGTAAGCCGGGGAGTGGTTGAATATTGATTCCACCTATATGGAACAACGGCAATACATTTAGTATTTTGTCGTTGCTGTTTAGTGCGTACATATGCTGGCTCATCAGCGCGTTACAACTTATCGCTTTGTGTGCGAGAACCGCACCTTTAGGTCTGCCGGTAGTGCCAGAGGTATAAACGATTAGCGCATCATCGTCAGGTTCGCTGTTAGGTTCGCTAATTTCAACCGTGTCTGTATTAGTATGGCTTTGCTGTATTGCGTTATCTAATGCTGAAAACGACAATGTCTGCGTT
>CALDTX010000055.1 GCA_937923565.1 uncultured Granulosicoccaceae bacterium
CTTGTCGTTAACAATCCAATAGTGATAACAACTTTTATCTACAAAACTGAGGTGGTATTTGTGTTCCTTATTGCCATTCGGCAGCACTTCTACTGATTCGGCGGGAGGGAAACCTTTAATGGAGTCTGATAAGCGTGAGCCTACCAGCGGCGACATCGTTTTGTCCCAAGAGGCAAAGTAGAGAGAGCAGCTTATCAGCGAAGCTGCAATCACCACTAGCACAATAGCAAAAAAATGCTTAATAACCACTAGCTGTTACCCATAGCGAAGGTGATGTCCTGTCTGTTCTGGATATTTGTACTGGTACGTACAAATAACTGGGTGCGTTGCTCATGATTTCCCCAACAAAACCGGAGTATGTCATAACAGCAGCAATCTGCATTCCCGACCTTTAGCATCACGTTGCCACACAAGCTTGCCATAACTGTTGTAGCGAAATCTTCTGTTACCAAAATCGGGATCGGGGTCGGGATCGGGATCATCTCACGAGTTTTTCTGTCCAGTACGTCCCGGTAAAAATTCGTTCTTTCGTTCTATTGACGTTATTATCAATGATAATTCGCTTCCGACCTATGGCGTCGTATCGATTGATGATTTTATTGTATTTAGTTTTATCAATTGTACTGGCAGACTGCTACTCGCCAGAAAAATCTTAACTACAATGCTTGAGCACAAGCATAAGCTGACGACCAGGCCCATTGAAAATTAAAACCACCCAAGTGCCCAGTGACATCAACAACTTCACCCACAAAAAACAAACCTTTTTGTTTAGTGGACTCTAAAGTCTTAGACGAAAGATAGTCAGTATCCACACCTCCATGAGTCACCTCTGCTGTTCTGTACCCTTCAGTACCAGCCGGCACAATAATCCATTGATTGAAGTTTTGGAATATAGTTTTGATATGTTCGTCTGGCCAATCAGCTAAAACTTTTTCAGCATAATTCTTCCACCATAGTGTTTCTAATTCTGCAACTAGCTTTTTTGGTAGGTGCGTGCTTAGCACTGTTCTAGCCAGCAATTTCCCTTGATTTTGTTTAGCGTGGAGAAGCAAATCCACCACGTTGTGTGTGGGCAGCAAATTAACAAAAATTGCATCACTGCTATGCCAGTAATTACTACTTTGAAGAATAGCAGGCCCGCTTAAACCACGATGAGTGAACAACAGTGCTTCTTCAAAAACTTGATGATTAGTGTTTATGGCTACCGGCAAAGAAACACCAGATAAGCGTGCGAACATGGCTTTTAGATCACCACTAAAAGTGTACGGAACCAAACTTGCCCGCCTGGGTAAAACGGCCATATTAAACTGCTCGGCAACTTGATATCCATAGGGTGTTGGGTCCATATGTGGTATTGAAAGACCACCGGTTGCTATCACTAAAGCACTGGATTGGTATTCACCCAAGTTGGTTTGTAATTTGAATAATCCATTTTTATGAATTGATTCAACGTCGCATTTTTTTAGAATGTCAACTTTTGACTGCTGACACTCTTCAATTAAAAGATCAACGATATCTTTTGCTTTACCGTCGCAAAATAGTTGCCCATGATCTCGCTCATGGTAGGGAATATGATGCCGTTCTACTAAGGCGATAAAATCCCATTGGGTATATTGCGATAAAGCTGACTTTACAAAATGTGGGTTTTCAGATAAAAAATCTTCAGCCGTAACGTACAGGTTGGTAAAGTTACAACGCCCGCCACCCGACATAAGAATTTTTCGACCGAGCTGTTTACTACGCTCAAGCACCAGCACACTTTTTCCACGTTTACCAGCAAGCCAGGCAGTCATTAAACCAGCTGCACCGCCACCAATTACTATGACATCGTATTGAGATTTCAAGCTGCTTGAATATAAACGAACTAGAGAGTGCTGCAGTTTAGCAAACTGTGCCAAGAATGACTTGTAGCAGAACCAGAATGATTGGTAAAAGAAACCGCAAAGAGATGATTGAGGAACGGACTAACCGCAAAAGGTACTCAATGAAATTATTGAGTACCTTGAAACGATGTATTACACGATGTTGCTATCGAGGGCCGGTTACATTAGAAAGGTTAGACCAATTAGCCGTATAAACCTGACTACCGTGAATGTAGTAAACCGTATCATCAACCATCACTGAACGATCACCGCGGGCCTGTGGCCCGTAGCCAAATTCAGAATTCTCTGCGGACTCCACCTTCATCACACCTTTACTGTTTATACCCGCATTGGCACCTGTAGTAATTTCAAAACCGTGAAGGCCGGTGTAGCTCCAGCTGTACCATTCCCAAGGATTGCTTATGGGGCGAGGCTCTGCATTACCGGCAACATCAATTCCGAACGAGAGTCTTGTGGGATGATTATCGTTTGCAGGCTGAATGGTAATAGCTCGATGGTTTCTTAGCGCTTCAGCATCGCTACCACGTTCACCGATCACAATGGATTGAACTTCCGTTGGATTCTGCGCATCAGCAACATTAAACAACGAAATTTTAACGCCCTGCTCAAAGGCACCGGTGTTGCGATCACCCGGATCGCTACTGGCTGCGACAGCATCTTTACCAATGCCTAACAGGTAGTTTTCAGTGATTGGATGCAAGTAATCACTGTAGCCATCGATCTCCAACTCGCCAGCAAGCAATGGGTCCGCAGGGTTTACAAGGTCGACAACATAAAGCGGATCTGTTTGTCTGAAAGTGACTAGGTAGGCTTTGTTACCCAGGAAACGCGAAGCATACAATTGCTCACCTGGCTTACCAATGTGATCCGGGCGCTCCATATTAGGCAACTCTGCAATTTTAGTGAGCTCACCATTATTAGTGACTTGCAAAACACTCACAAAAATCGGACTAACACTGCTGTTTTGCTGTTCTGAAAAAGTCGCAACGCGCAGATAGCCATCTTTTTCGCTCATGCGAAATGGTTTGCGTTCAGGGTTCCAACCAAGATGACCTCTCACAACACCTGAACCAGAATAGGTTAGGTTGCCACCATCGATCGCAAAACGATGTATGTCTGTATCAACTCTTGGATCAACATAAGATGCATCGATGGCAACTGCACCGCCATCGGTATCGACAGCCCAAACGTTTTCATAAGCCCAGCGGGTTGTTGCCAGATACACGGCATTAGGCGTGGCGTACAAAGTTTCCGATGCACCTAAAAAACATTGGCTGTCTGTAAGTGCCATGGTGTCCAGATCGACAACCGACAACGCAATGATGTCTGCAGAAAAGTAACTGGTGCTATCTTGCTGTTGAGCCACAAAGCAATTGGCGGCATCGACTAAAGGTTGCGATGAGCCGTCACTCACACGCGTATAGGTTGGCAGCGCACTGGCAAGTGTTGCATTATCGAGTTGTTGTTTATATTCCTCAATGCTCTGCCCTTCGTACTGAACGGTTACTTGTGGGTAGAACCGAGTTGCCAGAAACAGTTTATTGCCAATTCTTCGGCTAGAGATTATCTGCCCATCTACCTGAAAGCTATCCACTACTGCAGGCGCTTCAGGGTTTGTGACATCCAGACGTGTTACTAAGCTTTCTTTGCCAGCAAAGTCGGTTGGAGAATTCCAGCTTGCCCAGTAGTATTGAAAACCACTGCTGGTGACATACAGGTTTTTCTTATCGCCGCTGTTATACAAGTACATGCCTTGCGCATTGCGTCCACCAAGATCCAACGCAATATCTTTCACCGCTGTGGCATCAGGTGTTTCAGGCTGTAACGATAAAATTCGAATGGTGTTGACTGTTTGCGGCGCCAACATAGTGCTGCCTGCTGCGAGATCTTCGCCACTACTGCCAGTGGTACCGCCACCGGTTTCACCCAGACCTGCAGGCAAATCCACCTGAATAAAGACCGTGTCCAGACGCGTGTCGTCGTACGCAGCGTATTGCGTGTCGAGCACATAGAGGAAGTCACCATCTGATTTGATGCGATCTTGCTCATCAACACCAGCTACCTGAACATTCGTACCTGTAACATCGCGCTCGCTGGACGCTGAACCACTGGTTGAAGAATCTGCACCAGAGCTTTCCGCTGAGTCAACAGCGCCGATTGGGCTAGCGCCACCAGTTGTTGTGCCGCCGGTTGTGCCGCCACCATCAACACCGTTATCCGTAGCAAGGTTATCACCAGTAGTACCCCCGCTGTATTGATACTGGTAGCTGCTGGCTGCTTGTACAGCCAGCCCGTCTCTTAATGCGTCATAAAAAGCATCGTTTTGCAGTGGTTGAAGTTGACGGGTATCAACATTGTTACCTGCTTCACCGTTGCCGGATGTTATTGATGTGCCGTCGCTGCAGGCGCTGAGCGCGGCTGCGCAGACCAGCATGCCCATTAATTTATATGAAATTGCCATAATCGCTCCGTTGGCCGAAAAATATTTATTTGGGATAATATTCCCAATTCTAACCGTATAACGACCAATAGCAAGCGATATTTATTACAAATTACCTAAAAGCGGTAAAAACTGACGCTAGATCACACGATTCAACGCGAAAATCCCACGCAAGCTGATAATTCCAGGTAGTTCCCACCCTTACTGAATAGCTAACAACCCGACTTAAAACGACGGCTGAAAAACGACAACAACTACTTTAAGGCTGAGCAATCCAGCACTTTAAGGGTCATTACCCTGCTATATTGGCTAATGAAAAACCCGCATCGGGTTAAATGACTCGCTATAAATCAATTGGATACTAGTATGAAAACTGCCAAAGCTTATTTAGACGAAGCAAATCAAAGCGTTCCACGTGTTGCAGCCGAAGACGCGATCCCCAAACACGGCGAAGACAACGTTGTATTTGTGGATGTCAGAGACTCAGCAGCGATCGCCGAAAGTGGCACCATTGCCGGGGCGGCCAGAATTCCACGCGGATTCATCGAATTTGCGGCCGATGATGCTACGCCATTTCATAACCCTGTTATGCGTAAAGACGCTTCCATCTATTTGGTTTGCGCAGCCGGCGGCCAAGCAGCATTAACGGGTAAAACATTACAAGACATGGGCTACACGAACGTTAGCAACATTGGTGGCATCAGCGACTGGATCGACGCCGGCGGCCCAACTGAAAAATAGATTGACTTAAACGCCAGATACCCATGCAACAAAACAAAGTACTCGCACTGCAGCAAAAATTTCTACGCCTGCCGTTCGGTAAGCAGCTGTTCTCTGCATTTGCAGCACGTAAAGCGCCTTACTTTGCGAGCGTTTCTCCATTAGTGGAAACGCTCGAACCCAATCGCTGTGAAATACTGGTTAAAAAGCGGAAACGTGTGCAGAACCATTTAGGCACAATGCACATTATTGCGATAGCCAACGGACTGGAAATGGCCATGGGTTTCATGGCCGAAGCCTCCATACCTCCGCACCTACGATGGATTCCCAAAGGCATGGAGCTTAGCTACCCCAACAAGGGTAAAACCGATATTTTATGCACGGCAACGGTAGCTGCGGAAGATTGGAAGGAAGGCGACCTTTCAGTCAAGGTTGTGGCAACTGACACCAGCGGCACACCAATTGTTGCGGGTACTATTTTGTTATGGATTACCAAGCGCCCCACTTAGATAATTAGTTCTTACCTACTTTAGCTATTGCCCACTTTAGCTAATACTAAGACTTCACCCGCAACAACTCACTTCTATGCGCTCTTAAGTCTCCAGTTACTACTGACTGACTTTACAACTGACTGAAACCCACTTCTTGCAGTGCGCGCTTGAGTGTGTTGTGTAAATAAGGTTTTTGTAGATACTGTTTTGCACCGAGCTCGAATGCAAGCGCCCTATCCTCTTTACCCTCTCGCGTGCTAATCATAATGATGGGCAAATTATGCTGCGGGTACAGCGTTTGTAATCGCCGCAGTAAATCAAAACCGTTAATTCGCGGCATATCAATATCAACAAGCATAACGTCTGGCCGTTTATTGCTTAGTACGGTTAGCGCTTCTTCACCATCACGCGCAAGGATTGGCACAAAACCCAAGGTTTCCAACATCTGCTCGGCCGCGACTCGCATGGTGATTGAGTCGTCGACAACCAAGGCAGTTCTCGTTGGTTGTTCTAACCGGGCCGTACTTAGAAAACTATCAGAATTAAGCTTTAACTGAATGGTGGATCTTGCAGGATCGAGCAGACGGTTAAGGTCGGTGATAAGCACCGGCGTGCCATCAGATAACACACAACCACCCAAATACCGTTTAAGCGCAGCAAGCTGATGACCGAGCGGTTGAGCGATGACTTCTCGATACCCAATGACTTTATCAACACAAATGGCAATATGCCGATCTTGTGCAATAACCAGAATTCTGTGCGGACTTGTTGACGGTTCGATAACCCGATAGTGGTTACTGGTTTGAGGTTGTAATAATTCTTGCAGGCTTTGACAGAGGTAGTCTTGCCCGTTGAACTGTATATCCGCAAATGCGCCAGCGTTTGTATCTTCACAAACAGACTGCACATAGTTAACCGGAATTGCGTATTTGACGTTATCAGATTCAACCAGAATTACCTGATTCACGACAACTTGTTGCGGCACACGTAGAGTAAATCGTGTGCCTTTATCTTTGTGAGTCGTTAGTTGTAACTGCCCACCGATCTCGTTCAGCGTATGGCTGACACTGGCTAAGCCCAGTCCCCGACCAGCCAATTGGTTTGCGTTTTCAACGGTACTGAATCCGGATTCACACAACACCGCCCGTAGCTCGTCTACGTTTGTAACCGTTGCTTGGCTTTCTTGCTGTAACCGTGCATTGATTGCCTCCATGTCGATGCCAGCGCCATCGTCTTGCACCGAAATTAATAAGTCTGTGCCATCGATATTGACCGTAATCTTTACATGACCTTCAGCAGTCTTACCGCAAGCGAGCCTTTCACTCACTGACTCTATGCCATGGACTACTGCGTTTCTCACCAAATGCTCCAATGGGGCTTGAAGCTGTCGAAATAGCGCGCGATCTATGGTGAGCTCTCCTCCTTCCATTGAGAAATTCAAGCGTTTTTCTTCAGCAGCACTCATGTCTTGAGCGGCTAAGCGTAATCTGGGCTCGAGCTCTGCCAGTTGCACAAGCTGCGCTCTAATGAGCGACTGCTGTAACGATGCATTGGCTCGGGAGCTACTCGATTGATAAGATTCCGCCGTGTGCAGAAGTTCTGCTAACAACTGATGAGCCTTACTCAGGTCTGAGCGCATTTCATTGGCAGCGGCAGAATCCAAGCCATTGGCATGTTGAGGCAAATTCTGCAGACGCTCGCTGGTTGTTTCCACATCGCGACACACCTGTTTTAATTGCAACAGGGAATCGCCTAACTGAGCCTGCGCAACGGATGCTTTCGACGCCAAAGAGAGCATTCGGGCAAAGGCTGCTTCACTGATGCCAGTGGTTGCTTCTTTTGACGCGCTGGCTTTAGCCGTTGGTGCTTCCAGCAACAATGACTGTATGCTAGCCAAACCGGTGGTGACCACAGTAAGCAATTGCTCGCGTTCTTGCTCTGATGACAAATGGCTCTGCGATTGCTCAATCTGTTGTAATTGCGCCTCAAGCTCATGTGCTTTGTCGGCAAGTGCTAACTGGCCTGCCATCCGAGCACTGCCTTTGAGCGTATGCAAGTCAGCCAATATAGAACGCAAAGTTGCAGTTGTCAGCTCGTTTGAGCCGCTGTTGATGCCTTTGGAAGCTTCACGCATATTGCCTAAAAGTTCACGTGCTTCCTCATCGAAAACGGAACTGATATCGGCAGTATTGGCTGAACGAACGTGAGTATTTTGAATGGTTTGACCAACACGTGAAGCTTGTTCTGACTGATCGTTTTGTGGTTCTGCCGACAACACATTTGCCACATTCGAACCCGACACCCAAGATTGAATGCCAGCCACGAATTCAGGCAGAGCCTGTTTTACAGACAGTGCTGCGTCTGAAATCTCTGCACCGTCCTTAAGCAATGCTAGCTCTTCTTTTAATGCACTAACTAACGATTCTATATATTGCGTTTCTTGCCGATTAAAACTGTCATTGTTACGTTGTTTTATGAGTACCGCTTTTTGCAGTGGTTGCGAAATTTCGACGATACCTTGCGCATTCACTGTTTGGGCACTACCTGTTAGCGTATGCAATGCTCTGATCATATCTCGCGATGGCAGTGCAACAGCAGGGTCAATAGATTGAACACCTTCCGGGGTATAAACCGTATCGCTTTGATCTCTGTTGCGCGAACGTTCACCCCAGTTCAAGGAAGCAAGCGCTGTAGTAACTGCAGCTGATAGCGTCGCTAAATGAGCTTCACATTCTTTGTAGAAAACATGCTCTAGTGTGTTGTCCAGTCCGATTCGATCATCACCGGCCGTATCGGGCTGCTTGCTGGTTGAGGGTTCTGCAAAACGCGCTTGATGTGCTTCAACCCTTGCTGCAGCATCCAAAGCCTGTAACAATTCGTTAAACCCGTTAACTTGTTCCGAACTCGGCCACTGATTAATTAGCTGAGGTAGAACTGCCACAGATTCAGAAATCAGCATTGAAGATTCAGTACTTAAAGCATCATTCGCCTGGCTGAGTACCCGCTCATTTGCTTTGGACAGTTTCAGAATATCCTGGGCATTATATTCTTCAGCAGTTGTCGAAAGTGAAACGTATTCAGTGTGTAGTTGGTTAATCGCGGTGTTAGTGGCATCGCTACTTTGCGCTTGCGCCAAGTTAGCTTGCGCTACTGAAACAGCGCTCAGACTCTGCAGCGCTCGCATAACGAACTGTTGTTCTTGGTCGTCGGTGTTTGCTTCAACTATTGTTGCATCGAGATCCTCATCAGACAAAAATGGCAACGACGAACTTACCGCCGGTTTATTTGATTCTGTAATTGTTTGAGCTTGACTATTGTGGTTGTCTTGCAGATTGATCAGAGCGGACTCTGCGTCGAGCAACAGTTGCCCGGCAGTACCACTGGCATCGAAAACGCTTTTCAAATAGTAGCCCAGCGAAACCAATATAGTGGCAAGGTCGCTCTTTTGAGCCGCCAATAAAGCCTTGCCACGATGCGCTTCTATAAAGCGATGGACACCCTGAATTAGCGGAGATACTTCCGGCAACGGCAACACTTGCAAAGCCGAATCAACTAATGCCAACTCGTCTAAGGCTGTTTGCAATTCATTAGGTTGAAACAGTAATTCGTTTTGAGTTTCAGACTCTACAGAATTGAAGTATTGCAGCATGTAGTCTTCAACATATAACAAGCGGCGTTGCGCTTCATCGAGACATGCCTGTTGATTAGCTTGAGCGGCACTGACACTAACAATACGAGCACCATTGTCGACGACAGCAAGTTCGATATCGATCGCATGCTCTAGTCTAAGCAGTAATTCAGCTAACCGAACTCGTTTTGCGTTTGCTTCTTCTGCATTAGCTGAGTGGTCATTCAACAACGCAATCAGTATGCGCAAATAGTTTAATGCTTTGTTTGCGTTCAATAGCTGCAATGCGGGTTCAAGTTGCGTCATACGATTACATAAACGCAAATAATCCGGATGGTTTTCGTCACGGCTGGCCTGCGCCGCCCATTGCCTTGCAACATCTATTTCTGCATCGAGGCTGTCGCGAATAGAATCGGCAAGGCGATCACCCACGCCATCAAAAGTAGCGCCAGGCCGATCGGCCGTTGCACCCCGGTCGATATAACGGTCGAGACGAAATCGACGACGTAATGCAACAGCTTTGGGCGTGGACGAGGTGGACAACGCTACGTAATACAGCAAGTTGCTCACTAACTCATCGGGTATTAGACGAGTGAAATCTTTTTCGATGCTGGCGTTTTGTAAAGCTTCCGTGCTGTTAAGTGCTCGTTCTAATTGAGCAAACAAACGCCTAACCGCAGCATCGTTCCCCAAACCATCGTGTAATAAGGAATAACAAATAAACGCAGCGCTTTCAAACGTAGGCACTAACGTCTGTAATGTTGTTGGCGCATCACAACTTTGCGCCAATCTCGAAAACAGTGTGTGCAAACTCTGCAAAGACTGCTGCAAGGTATCGTCATTTCGAAACCAAGCCAACAATGCCTGCATCAGCGGCAATCTGGACTCGCCAAGCAACTGCGTAAAACCAAGCAAATCGACATCACCAGGGGGCGTTAAATGCGATGCACGTGGTAACTGAATGCCGCTTGCCACCACCAGCACTTCTGATAGCAAGGTATCGCCACGGGCTGCTCTGCAACTATTGACCACCGGCAATAATGGAATTGAACTATCGATAGATCCAGGCTTTCGCAAATGCGCTACATAGTCTGCTAGCTTACCGCTGGTGAGCAACAATGTATGTGCGCTGGCTTGCTCATCTTCGATGGTTTGTTCAGCGATGGCATGCAACAACTTCTGCCATTCACCGCTAACTAACGATGCTCCGTGTTTGCCCAATAACAAAAGGGTGTTATGAATGCCATCTACTGCGTGTTGTAGATCCTGCAATGCATTCGCAGACGGGTTCGACAAATACTGTTGAACTTGTTTATGTGCAGACAAACAACTTGCGTGCAACAGCTCAAGCGCCTGCGGCGAAAAGTCGGGTAAACGCCGGCCCATCGGCATTTTCTGTCGCGCGATTATGTCATCAACCATGGGTGTGGTCTCTAACCGGCCGGCGCGCTGTGGTTTCTGCAGCGTTGGACTTATGCCCGGTTGACTGTTTTAGCCGTGACGATGCCGCTTGATAAGGTAACTGGAAATCAGCAACGCTATCGCGCAACTCGGTTGTTATTCTTTGCAGTTCGTCTAACGCTTTTGCACTGTTTTGTAATCCAACGGCTGAATCTTTAGTGATGTTGTTGATCACACCCATATTGGCCGAAAGTTGTTTCACCACACCAGATTGGCGCAACGACTTAGACGCAATATCACTGACTAATACGTGTAGATCGTTGGACACACGCTCGATAGCCTGTAAAGCCACATTAGCTTGATCAGCGGTGTTTAATCCAACATCCAGCTCACTATTGGTTTGCGCCATTGACTCTCTGACCAACTGCGTATCTTGTTCAATGGTATTGGTTTCACGGGCAATTTCCTGTGTGACCCTGCCCAGAACATCTGACAAATGAGACACTTCATCACATAAATGCGATAGGTCAGTTGAACTGTCGGTGCCATTAACCACCGCAGCTGCTCGAATCGTTGTATTCAGTGCTAACAGGTCTGAGCGCTTGGCAACCGATTGTATGTCAGCAACCATTGATGCTATCGACTGAGATGAGTCATGAAGCCGATCCATTAAGCGGGTTGTCATGTCGGCTTGAGCACGAATTTTCTGCAAACCGTCAACGGTAGCTTGCACGGCTTCATTACCTTTTTGTGCTTGTTTTAATGATGTGTCTGCGATTGATGATGAATCGACAGCGTTGGCCGATAGCTGCGCCATGGTGTCGCTCATCACATTTAAGTAGTTAGAGGAACGGTGTATTTCACGCGCTTGTACGGTGCTGGCCTGAGCTAGTTGTTGTGCAGATTCTCGTGTTTCAGAAACCGACACTTTTACCATATCGGCCGATTCCTTTACGGCCATAACCAAACGTCTTAATTCGGCAACTGCATAGTTGAACGCATCAGCGACAGCGCCAGTGGCCGCTTCAGACACGGTTGCTCTAACGCGCAGATCGCCTTCTGCTAACGGCGTGATTTCATCGAGTAGTTTTAAAATAGCTTCTTGTTCACGTACGTTTTTAGAACTGATTGATGTTTTGCTGAACTGATAGCTTTTCCAAACACCCCATATCAACACAGCAAACAATAAGGTTGCGCACAGCCCAACGAACAATGAAACAAATTGCCAAAAGCGCGCTTTCCAAAGTGCCTGCTCAATTTGGCTAATTTCATCAACACCAACAATACTCGCTTCAGCAGCACCCGTACCGTTTGCAGCGACACCTGTCGGTAACGGCGCAATATCGGTTGATCTAAGCTGGCCATACTTGGTGCGTATTTGTTCAACAATGGCTTGTGCTTCTGGAATCACAAGGCTGTTAGTACGAACGGCATCTTCCAGCTGAGCAAGCTGCTGAGAAAAACGTTGCCAGAAATCGACAGTTGGCAATGTTATCGTTTTAGCAGGCTCTGTTAGATCAGACAACACAGCGGCTATTTGCGAAAACGTTTGTGTGTTGTTTCCTTTTGCTAAGAAGCCTTGCAGCGTCAGTGACAAAGCGTGTAGTTCGTTTAAACCCGGATTTATGCTTGAAGCACCATTGACCGGCTGAGCCTGATTTTCACTTTTCTGTGCCTGCGATAACTCTTGAACGACCAAATTGACTTCTGATAACGCCGCACCGGAATTGCTAATGCTGCGCATCGCCATAAATTGCGCGAACAATAAACAGAGCAACAACAACGGTAACAGCAACGCCGGTATGCGAACCCGCATATCTACGTGTGAAATATCCAAACGAGCCAGCCAGTGAGCGATGTCGTGAACAATCATGCGATCGCTTCTTCGATGCTTGAAAAACGCTCTGACTGCATTAATGCTGCAATATCAATGACGCTGTATTCGGCTCCCCCAAATTCAACCGGATGTTGAGATAGCCATTCAGAGGCAGCGCTGGAGTATGCCGACCTTTCAATCTCATTTAATACTCTTGTAGGCTTAATACCAAGCACTTGGTCGACACGCAACGCCGCAATACCAATAGATTTTTCAACCTGTAGGTATTCGCCGCCGGAAGGCTTATCATTGAGTAAACCGCCCAAGTCTGTGACGGGTAATAGTGCTCCGTCGCTCACGGCGATACCTAAAAACCAGTCGACTGTGCCACCCACCGCCTTGACTTCAAGCTGGTCGTGAACAGCGGCAACACCCGCAACCGACGTGGCTAGCCTTAAGCCACCAGCAACAAATAATAAATACTCGGCAGTGCTCATGTTTTAGCCAATGCTGAATCTATGCTGTCCAGCAGGGTTTGAGGCTTTACAGGCTTTACGAGATAGTCGACTGCACCCTGCCGCATGCCCCAAATTCGATCCGTTTCTTGATCTTTGGTGGACAAAATAATGATCGGTATTTCAGAGGTTGCTGTTGCTCGATGCAGCTCGCGCGTTGCCTGGAATCCGTTGACGCCTGGCATAACCACATCCATCAGGATGACATCCGGAAGGTGCTCAGTGGCTAACTCGATGCCACGTTCGCCGGTTTCAGCGGTCCGAACATCATGCCCTTTATTCGTTAGCACACGGCCGTAAGCATGCGCATCGGTTGGGGAGTCTTCAATTATCAGAATATCAGCCACTGGGTTGCTCGTTTAGTCGTTGTTACTTTGAGCAGTTTCTAGCGTGTGCTTGTCGATTGCCTGCGCCAGCTGTTCGGCCGTAAACGGCTTGGCGAGATGGTCGTCGGCGCCGGCAACACGACCTCGAGCGCGGTCAAACAAACCGTCTTTGCTGGAGAGCAATACGATTGGTATATCCCGGAACTGTGCATTGTTTTTAATGAGCGCACAGGTTTGATAGCCATCCAACCGAGGCATCATGATGTCGATAAAAATTAAATCTGGTTTAATATCGACCACTTTGGCCAGCGCTTCGAAACCATCAACGGCAATTTCCACGTTGACGCCACGATCGCTCAGGAAGCCACTGGCAGTTCGTCGCACAGTTTTACTGTCGTCTACGACCAAAATTGTGGGCACTGCCGTCGAATTATCGGTACTGCTGGGACCTAACCCTGCCATGCTGTTTCTCGCTGAGAGTTCAAGTCGGGCTGCAAAGGTTATCTGAAGCCTAGTAAATTTACCACTGTGTGTAGCTAATCCGCATACTCATGCGATACTACACAAGGTTGCCACTATAAGTAGATAATAATGACTATCAACCTCGGAATTGTAATGGATCCAATCGAGTCCATTACCCCTTACAAAGACACCACCTTAGCGATGATGCTTGCCGCTCAAGCGCGTGGCTGGAATCTGTTCTGTATAGAGCAGCAAGATATCTATTTATATCAAAACCGGGTCAGTGCCACACGGCGACAAATCAACGTTTTCGACGACAACGAAAAATGGTTTACGGCAGGCCCTGAGGAAGAGGCTCCACTGGCGGCGCACGACATCATCCTGATGCGCAAAGACCCGCCCTTCGATATGAATTTCATCTACACCACCTACCTTCTCGAACGTGCGGCCGCCGAAGGTGTTCTGGTGAGCAACCGACCAGCATCTTTGCGGGACGTCAATGAAAAACTTTACACCGCCTGGTTCAGTGAGCTAACACCACCTACGCTGGTATCGGCAAACGCGGCCAGAATAAAACGCTTCGTAGAGGAGCATCAAGATGCCATTGTTAAACCGCTGGATGGGATGGGCGGTGAGTCGATTTACCGCTTAACCCCCGGCGACCCCAACATCAATGTCATATTAGAAAACATGACGCTGCGGGACACTCGCCAAATCATGGCTCAGCGCTTTGTACCGGAAATCAGTGAAGGCGACAAACGCGTACTGGTTATCGACGGGAAACCGGTTTCTCACGCCTTGGCCCGAGTACCGGCACAAGGCGAAACCCGTGGGAATTTGGCGGTCGGTGGTATGGGTGTGCCTCAGCCGATGAACGCACACGACAAGGCCTTAGCCGAAAAACTAGGCCCCACCTTAAAGGAGAAAGGTCTGTTATTTGTTGGTCTGGATATCATCGGTACCTATTTAACCGAAATTAACGTCACCAGCCCAACGGGTATCCGTGAATTGGATGCGCATATTCGGGCTGAATCCGGAGCAACGGCAGAAAGTTACACCCCGGGTATTGCTGACCTCTATCTGGATGCACTTGAAGCCGAGCGCAAAGCTACAACCTGATCTACACTCTATTCAAACTGTGTCTGCATTGCCGCCGATGCAGACAATGCGTGGCCTTAAAGTTGCCTCGCCAAACCAATTAGAATATTAATTAGTAGAGTTCAGCAGGCTTGCTCAACAACACCTCTAAACCAGATGTGCTCACTATGGCGCTGTTCAGCGCGGCGGCTGCGCACGCAATCGTTATACTCGGGGTCAGTTTTGAACCGATACTGCAAGACTTGCGCACCCCGCCCTCATTAGAAGTGGTTTTGGTTCAAAAATCCGATTCTGAACGACCAGAAGAAGCGGACTACCTAGCCCAGTCGGCACAAGATGGCGGTGGGGAATCAGACGAAAACGACCGGCCGGCAGCTCCGTTTGTCAGCGAACAAGATTTCAACACCGATGGCGTTGCGCCAACACCTATCGAGGCTAGCTCGCCAGCGCCAACAGAGGCTGCCGCTGAAGCGGTGCTCACTAACGTTTTCTCTGAAGTTGAGGTTCAATCTGAAAACGAACAGATTGAAACCGAGCTTGATGCAAAATTGGATAACAACCTCGAAGTAGAGCAGAATTTTGAGATTGCCCGGCTCGAGGCGGAAATAGACCGCCTGCAGGAAAAAACCGCCAAACGGCCCAAGAAAAAATACCTGAATGCTCGTACCCATGAAGCGGTAGCAGCAGAGTATATGTACCGGTGGGTTGAGAAGGTTGAGCGAATAGGCAACCTGAACTACCCGGACGCTGTTCGACGCAACCGACTGTCGGGTGCTGTTGTTATGACAGTTGGTATTTTCAAGAATGGCTCGGTTGAGAGCATTCAGGTGGATGAATCATCCGGCCAACGTATCATCGACGATGCGGCAAAGCGATTTGTACAGCTGGCAAGCCCGTTTGAACCCTTGGTGGGCCCACTTGGGGAAGAAACAGACATCCTATACATTACGCGTACCTGGGAATTCCAAAGTTCGAACTCCATCACGAGTTATTAAGCCGGATTATCTAATTGCTCACTTGGAAACTTGTTCTCCGGTCAGAATATGAGTACAACTGTCGTATAACCTTCCGGACACGCTAAAACTTGGATTTTACCCACCACTTTCTGCTTTCAATGCCGCAAATGCAGGATTCGCATTTCGCGCAGTCGCTCATCTATATACTCGAACACGATACCGACGGTGCATGGGGCGTGGTAATCAATCAAGCCCTCGATATGAGTCTGGCGGAAGTATTCCAACAACTCGGTATTCAATCTACAAACGACGCCATTAAAGCGGAATCGGTTTATCGCGGTGGCCCGGTGAACAGCCAACATGGCTTGGTGCTTCACGAACCCGGTATTGCTTTTGAATCGACTCGTCAATTTGTGGGCGGCATAGCCCTATCAAGCTCGCTCGATGTACTTAAGGCCGTGGCAGCTGGCGAAGAGCCACAGAATCGTAGGGTATTGCTGGGCCATGCCGGATGGGGCCCTGGACAATTGGAGCAAGAAATGCTCGATAACGCCTGGCTAAGCTGTGAAGCAAATCTGGACATCATATTCCACACCCCGGTAACATCCATGCGCCAGGCGGTAGCCGACCTTCTAGGCGTAAACTTAAGCCAGTTTGTGGGTCAGGCTGGCCACGCTTAGCAAGCCTCTTGCCTCGCTCGCAGCCAGTTGAACCGTTCCAGCGCTTGTCGATCATAATCAATGAGTTAACTAATGAGCGAACAACAAAAACCGGTTCACGGCACCTACCTGGCCTTTGACTATGGCAGCTTACGCATCGGCTCAGCGGTGGGTGAATCAATGTTGGGCACGGCGCAGCCACTTATCGTTGTGCCAAACCAAAGCGGCACACCTGTTTGGTCATTGCTCGATAAGCTGATTAACGAATGGAATCCGAAAGGGTTGGTCGTGGGTATACCATTAACTCTGGATGGCAGCGAGCAAGACATCACACCGCACGCAAAAGGATTTTTAAAAGCGCTTAAACGCCGTTTCGAGCTTGCAACCTTCGCCGCCGATGAACGCTTTAGCTCAATGCAAGCACAACAAGCTTTACAAAAAATGCGTGCTAGAGGTCAACGCGGTAAGACAGACAAAGCTGATATCGATAAACTGGCGGCGGCTTTTATACTCGAACGCTGGTTTGACGAAAACCAATTTGATGAACCATAGAGTTAGCGGCGCAAACGCCGCGACGATCAACTTTACTATGACACACTATAAATCAGACACAGTCGATAAATGGCTAGATTGCATGCAGCAATCTTTACAACTTGTTGTGTCAAGCGATCCAACTGTCGCTATGATAGGCATCAAAACCGGTGGCGTAGATGTTGGCAAACATTTGCACAAGGCGCTTAACATGGTTGAGCCGCTCGGCGAACTAAACATTTCATTCTACCGGGACGACTTCAGCACCATTGGTTTGCATCCGGTTGTTGGGCCATCGCAAGTCCCCTTCGACGTCGATAATCGGCACATCATATTGGTTGACGATGTACTGAGCACAGGCAGAACCGTCAGGGCTGCAATGAATGAAATTTTTGACTATGGCAGACCATCAAAAATTACGCTTGCCGTGTTGGTGCAACGTGATGGTCATGAACTACCGATCAGAGCCGATGTGATTGGACACAGCATGCATATCCCGGAATTTGAACATGTCTCGCTGGACGCGGAAACCATGAGCGTAACAGTAGGCAAACGCAGCGAATGAGAAACCATGATCCGCAGTTTAACCAGTTCGGTAAACTGCACCACTTTTTAACCCTCGATGGCCTCGATAAGGAAACGCTAACCGGTATTCTGGATGCTGCCGAAGGTTTCACTGGTGTAAACGATAAGAAAATCAAGAATGTACCGTTGCTACGTGGAAAAACGGTGGCTAACTTGTTTTTCGAAAACTCCACACGCACACGCACCGCTTTCGAACTGGCTGCAAAACGTTTATCAGCCGATATTTTAAACGTCGATCTGGTGACCTCATCAACCAAAAAAGGCGAGTCGTTGCTCGACACCTTACGTGTACTGGAGTCTTTGCAAAGCGATATGTTTGTGGTTCGGCATAGCGATTCAGGCGCCGCCGATTTTATCGCCCGACACGTTTCACCTTCAATTAATGTCATCAATGGTGGCGATGGCCAACATGCGCACCCCACACAAGGCATGCTCGACATGTTCACTATTCGACGCCATAAAGGCGATTTCGAAAAACTGTGCGTGGTTATTATCGGCGACATCCTGCATTCGCGCGTAGCCCGTTCAGGAATTTCGGCACTGGTTACTTTGGGAACCGGTGAAGTCCGAGTGGTTGGACCTCAAACATTAATGCCGGCCGATGTCGAAACGCTAGGCGTTAAAGTGTATCGCAGTATCGATAAAGCACTACAAGGTGCCGATGTGGTTATGGGACTTCGCCTGCAAAACGAACGCATGACCAGTGCAACCATTCCCAGTTCAGGCGAATTTTATAGAACGTACGGATTAACTCCTGAACGTTTAAAACTCGCCAAGCCCGATGCCATCGTAATGCACCCCGGCCCAACAAACCGCGGTGTTGAAATAGCAGGTAGCGTTGCCGACGGAAAGCAGTCGGTTATTCTCGAACAAGTGACTTTCGGTATCGCTGTTCGTATGGCAGTGATGTCGATAATCATGGGCCACGGTGAGGCTGTTAGGGAAGCGGAGCAAGCAGCATCATGACGTCTACCAGCTTAAAAAATGCAAGGGTTATCGACCCAGCGAATAACGTTGATGGCAAAGGCGATGTGCATATACGTCAGGGTGTGTTTACAGCCGACGCGCACCCAAACACCAACGAACCTACCGCAACGATTAATGCTGAGGGTTTGATCGTTTGCCCTGGCTTAATCGATCTGTATGCCCGGCTTCGCGAGCCCGGCTTTACCCGTAAAGGCAGTATTCAAAGTGAAAGTCAGGCCGCTATTCACGGCGGTTTTACCAGCGTTCTGTGCGCACCCGACACTCAGCCTGTTATCGATTCAACCGCCACCGTGGAACTGATACGGCAAAGAGCCAATTTAGCCAATGGCGCGCGTGTGATTCCAATTGCAGCCTTATCAACTGAGCTTCGAGGCGAATTGCTCAGTGAGCTGGCCACCCTGTATGCAGCCGGTTGTCCGGTAGCAAGTAACGCAGATCAACCCATCAACGATACAGGTGTGCTGCTAAGCATCATGGAATACGCCGCCAGTTTTGATATTCCCTTGTTAATCAATCCAGTCGATGCGCAGATAGCAAAAAACGGCTGTGCTCACGCCGGTGCAATTGCCACTCGTTTAGGACTCCCTGGGATACCTGTAGCGGCTGAAACCGTCGCCTTAGCCAGATTAATCGAACTTTGCAGCAGTACTGGTTGCCGTTTGCATATTTCAAGGTTAAGCAGCGCGCGCGGGGTTGAGCTGGTGAAACAAGCCAAACAATCCGGCTTACTTATTACCGCAGATGTTGGTATTCACCATTTATTCTTTACAGACCAACAGTTACTGGGCTTCGATGTACAGTTTCATTCAGCTGTACCCTTTCGCAGCCTAGCCGATCGAGAAGCCCTTAGGGCAGCCGTCGCCGACGGCACAATCGATGCCATTTGCTCAGATCATGCACCGCACGACGACGATGCGAAATTAGCGCCGTTTCCCAGCAGTGGGGCCGGTTTAGCAGCTTTTGATGTGTTCTTACCGCTGTTACTGGCACTACCGGATTTACTGGGTATTGCATTGTCGGATGTGTTGGCCAAGGTCACCAGCAATGCAGCCAACATTATCGCCCATCGGGATGTTGAAACTCCGCTTAACCCGACTGCCATGGCGTTGCCAAGCGGTGACTTAAGTATCAGTTCCAGCGCAGACATTATCGTCATCGACCCGGATCAGCCTTTTAAGCTTTGTACAGAAACTGCGCACAGCCAAGGGCTGAATTCGCCATTACTGGGCGCTGCAAGCCTTGCAACCGTTTCAGGCGAGGATATTCCGCTAAAAGGTAAGGTGATACACAGCTTCTTAGCAGGTCGCCACGTCTACGGCGCCGAAATTTGACCCAAAACTGTGCGCAGAGTCGCCAGATAATCGACAGTTTTGGCACATCTTGGTGCAAATGCATAATAATTCAAAACACCTATGCGTTCACGTGTACAGGCCCCACAAGCTGTGTTGTAATTGCAGCTAAGGGAAAGCCGATCTGCTCGATGGCTTCTTTTATCAAATAAATTGTCCTTTTGGAGGAAAAATTAATAATGCAACGTAGAAAATTTATAACAACAGGTGCCTTAGGGCTTGGTGCCGCAGCCACTACTGGCGTGATCACCTCAGCACCGGCAATCGCACAGTCGAAAACAAAAATGACGATTGTTTCTACTTGGCCTCGCGACTTCCCTGGTTTGGGTACTAGTGCTCAACGCTTAGTTGCCAGAATTGCTGAGCTATCTGAAGGTCGTATTGAAACTGAGTATTTTGCAGCTGGCGAACGTGTTGGCGCATTTGACTCATTCGACGAAGTTGCTTCAGGCAATGCGCAAGCATACATCGCGGCTGACTACTACTGGAAAGGTAAGCACCCTGCATTTGCATACTTCACAGCGGTACCAATGGGTTTAACCACAACAGAATTCTCTGCTTGGGTTAAATACATGGACGGTCAAACGCTTTGGGACGAAGTTTCAGCAGAATTTGGTCTGAAAGCACTTCCTTGTGGTTCAACCGGTTGCCAGATGGGCGGTTGGTTTAACAAAGAGATCAACTCAGCTGACGACCTCAAAGGTCTGAAAATGCGTATCCCCGGTTTGGGCGGCGACGTTATGGCTAAACTTGGCGCATCACCTGTTTCTCTACCTGGTGGCCAGATCTATGAAAACTTGGTTTCAGGTTCTATCGATGCGACAGAATGGGTTGGTCCATACAACGATTACTTCATGAAGTTTTATGAAGCCGCTAAGTACTACTACTCGGCGGGTATGCACGAAGCTGGTAGCTCCCTTGCTTTTGGTATGAACAAGAAGTTCTGGGATGGATTATCCAGCTACGAGCAAGCTATTATCAGTGCTGCTTGCTACGAAGAACATGCAAACCAGTACGACGAAGCTACCGCACGTAATGGTGAATACTTGGCCAAAATGATCAACGAAAATGGCGTTGAGCTGCGTGAATTCAACGACGATACTTACGACAGCTTCGGTGAAGCAGCTGAAGAAGTATTCGAAGAAACTCGCGATCACAGCCCACTAGCTGCTAAGGTTCACGATAGTTTCGCGGCAGCTCGTTTAGAGCTTGGTTCTTGGATGAAAAACGCAGCTGTTGGTTACAGCAACCAACGTAACCGCGTTCTCGGAATCTAGTATTCAATAGTTGTAAAGCTGTAAAATCAGAATGGGGCTTTTAGCCCCATTCTTGTATACCCCTTCATTGGAAGCGCACTATGGATTCAGCACAATCTCTTCAACCTAATCATCCTCTGTTGATGAGGTTATTTGGCTGGACCATGCTAACAACGCTCTTTACGTACTTACTCAACAACTACCTGTCGCTGGAAAACGAATGGCCAGGGGTTTTTGCGTTGTTCAGTGGCAACATCGCCACACCTTCCATCATTCAGCTGGCTATTTACGCCGCTGGGTTTTTGTTGGCGTTGTTTTACGTGATGGGCTCAAAACAAAGAGCCTTACGCGACGATGCCAAAACAATTAACCGTTTCAATGCCTATCTGTGTCGGGGCTTTTTCTGGGCTGTTGTGTTCGTTGGCTTAGCCGACATGAGTATTTCTTTTTTACGCGTCGAAGGCTTGCTCGGCAACGTTGTTAATGAAGAAATGGTCAAAGACTTAGGCCGATCAACGTTCAGGGGCATGTATGTACATTACCCGCTTATAGCCGCCGGCTTTGTGCTGGCCTTGTTTACACGCACATTGGGTTTCCACTGGCTAGCGCTGTTAATTGTTATGGCTGAACTTACCATTGTAATCACCCGTTTTATTTTTTCGTACGAACAAGCATTCATGGGTGATCTTGTACGGTTCTGGTACGCGGCCCTGTTTTTGTTTGCCAGTGCTTACACATTGCTGCACGAAGGGCACGTCAGGGTTGACGTGTTTTATGCCGGGCTTAGCCGTCGTTCTAAAGGCCGCGTAAATACCATTGGTGCCATCATTTTGGGCATGTCCTTGTGCTGGACGATTTTGATTATCGGCTTCAAAGGCAAAGCATCTATCATCTACGGACCACTAGCCAATTTCGAAGTTTCTCAATCTGGCTTTGGCATGTACACCAAATATTTGATGGCAGGTTTTCTGGCTGTGTTTGCTGTAACAATGCTCATCCAGTTCGTTAGCCAGATGTTCGAATCATACGCCGACTATCGGTCTGATCCCGGTCATGTGGAAGAAGCTAGTAACGAACTTCCTTCGCACTAATACAACTGCCAATCGCTACAGCTCCGGATAAGAATCAATGGAACTCTTTTTTCTCGCTCTACTTTTAATTCTACTGGCTGCAGCTTTAGGCTCAGGCTATCCGGTTGCTTTTGCATTGCCGGGTGCTGCGATCGTTACCATCTCTTTGGCCGCGGCGGCTGGTTATCTTTTTGGAGGCAGCCCTGACGCCTACTTTGCTCACGGTGGACCAAGCCAATGGTTGAGCGCCGGAGTCACTAATTTACGTGGCATCTATTGGGAGGTTGAGCGCGACACACTAATAGCCATACCGCTTTTTATCTTTATGGGCATCATGCTGCAAAGATCAAAAATTGCGGAAGATCTCTTAGTAACCATGTCGCAGTTGTTCGGGCCAGTGCCCGGTGGCTTAGGTATTTCGGTTGTTTTTGTAGGCGCACTACTGGCGGCAACAACCGGCATCGTGGGTGCAACTGTTGTTGCTATGGGTTTAATATCTTTACCGGTTATGCTTCGTAATGGTTACTCCCAATCATTGGCAACCGGCACCATTGCAGCTTCCGGCACCTTAGGTCAAATAATCCCACCCTCTATTGTATTGATCATTTTGGCCGACCAACTTGCCAGCGCTACAGACCAGGCTGGTACCGCTAGGAAAGCCCTGCATAAAGCGGCTACTGGTGAGCTTTCCATGCCATCAGAATTCTCCGTTATTTCAACCAGCGCAGGCGAGATGTTTCTGGGTGCGTTAGTACCTGGGCTTGTATTGGTTGGTTTATACATGACCTACATACTTTTCTACGCAATGCTGCGTCCAGGTAAGGCCCCTGCTGTGCGTTTCGAAGGCGCTTATGACTATCGATTTTTGCTTAAAGTGTTCGGCACTCTGGTACCGCCATTGGCATTAATTTTTATGGTACTGGGATCGATTATCACAGGCGTTGCAACCGTAAATCAGGCAGGTGCGATTGGTGCAGCCGGTGCGTTGCTAATGGCAAGCTATCGACTAAAAGATGGTAAACGAAAATTTGGCCCAGCCATTTTGGCCATGCTTGGCATTCTGGGTATTGTTGCGTCGCTACTGCTTTTCGATACCAACATAAAAAATATTAAAACCGACAGAGACATGCTCGGCGTCATATTTTCTGTTGCCGTCGTTTCTTTGCTCATCCTGGCTTTAATTTGGAGTGGCATTCGTGTAAATCGTGAAAACAACACGCTACATGAAGTCATGATTGAAACAGCTAAAGCCACATCTTTGGTTTTTATCATTCTACTTGGCGCTGCCATGTTAACTGCGGCGTTCAGAGCCTTCGGCGGTGAAGAGCTGGTTCGAGACTATCTGAACTCACTACCCGGCGGATTCTGGTCGAAATTTATTATCGTTATGGCGGTTATTTTTATCTTGGGCTTTTTCCTCGATTTCATCGAGATTGCCGTTGTTGTGGTTCCTATTGTGGCGCCCATTTTATTAGCAGATCCTTCAGCAAACGTTACTGCGGTTTGGCTTGGTGTCATGATTGGTTTAAATATTCAAACCTCATTTTTAACACCACCGTTTGGCTTTGCCTTATTTTACTTACGTGGGGTTGCACCTGCTGTCGTTAAAACGATCAACATGTATAAAGGCGTTATCGCGTTTATCTGCTTACAACTTATAGCCTTGGGCATTGTTGGCTACTACCCAAGCTTGGTTAACTACCTACCAAACCGAATGTCTTTGCTTTCTGAAACCGCTTCACCGCCACGTAATCCGAAGCTTCAGTATTGCATTGAAGAGTACACTATCGAGCGCTTTGCACACGATAGCAGTACATTCGACTTAGCATTGGCCAGCGCACAATCACTGGATTTATCAGTGCTGCCAAAGTCTCTGTCCAGCAACCTTGTAAAATCTTTCGAAAGTGCAGAGCAAGCAAAGGCCTTGCTATCTGAAATCACGTTGACCGAAAAAGCCGTAAAAGCCAACGCTCCGGCTTACCGACCGTTGCACACTGAAGTTCGAGATCTGGAAAAGAAAATTAGAGATGTCGACGAGAGAATAAAATCTGTAACCACGACATTGAACCGAACCAATGGTGAAAATGCAGAAGCCAGAAAAGCCGTCTTGAGCGACAGAATTGAGGCTCTAGAACAAGATAAGAACGATCTACTGGCGCTTATTCCGGAGCAATGGGCCGCCGCTAATGAAAAGCACGTTGCATTGCAAAAAGCTGAAAACAAAGCGCGACTCGACTACCGCCGCTCTGCAGACGCTGGCTATTCAGGTGCTATCGATGTTGCAGCAGTAATCAATGCAACGCCTGCATTGGCTGCTTTAGAACCCAGACTGCAACAAGCTAAATTAGACATTGAATCGATGGAAAATGAAGAACTGCTGGAGTCTCTCAAACAACTTTCCACCGATTTAGGCAATATAGACGGCGCCTCAAAAATAAAATCCGCCGTATCAAAGGCTCGCTCAACGATGAAGAAGAAAAACCCCAAGGTTGAAACAGCGATTGATTCGATCGACAAAGCCATAACTGAGTTCGAAGAACAAATGGTGTGGCGAGAAAAAGCCAGTGAAACCCTTGGCCCTGCACTTACACAATACGCCGTGCAAATGGAAGGCTCAATTGGCATTAGACAACAAGAGCGCTTAAATAAAGAACAGGCACTGTATGTTGCACAATGCAGCTCACATCATCGCGATATATCGTTGAGTTTTTAAGCTAAGAATCAATATATGACAACGAAATCAACAAAACAGGCAGACAACATCACAATGAGTGGTGGTGGCTTGTACTCACTGGCAACCATTGGCGCTAAAGATGTTATCGACAACGCAACGCCAAGCGTGTTGAGCGCGTTGAATAGCATTCAGAAGCCCGACGGTGCGCATTGGTGTTTCAGTGATATGGGTTGTGCCGATGGCGGCACATCGTTGTCTTTATGGGCAAATGCTATCAAACAATTACGTTTGAAAAACGACGACGACATCCAAATAGTGTATGCGGATCAAACCGGCAACGACTTCAATGCCTTGGTACAAATTCTCCATGGCAACACGCAATTTGAATCGTACTTGCCAACTTCCGACAATGTAACAGTGATGGAATCGGGGGCATCTTTTTACACGCCAATACTGCCAAAAAACACCTTGCATCTTGGGTTCTCAGCAACAGCAATGCATTGGCTCAGTCAGAAACCCTGCAACATCGCCAACCATGTACACATGGTTGGAGCCAAGGGCGATGATCTTAAAAAGTTTCAACGCCAAGCAGCTAACGATTGGCAAAACATTTTGATTCACAGAGCCCGTGAATTAAAATCGGGGGGTAAGTTAGTTTTGGTGAACTTTTGCATTGATGAACATGGCCAATACTTAGGTAATACCGGTGGTGTGAATATGTTCAACAATTTCAACAGTATTTGGCAACAGTTTTTAGAAAACAATACGATCACTGAAAGCGAATACGCCGCAATGACATTGCCGCAATACTACAACACGGTTGAGGAATTCAGCGCTCCACTACTTGATAGTGCATCGGATGCCTACAAAGCAGGACTGCGCTTAGTGGACATTGAAACCGCCGTAATCGCTTGCCCGTTCGCAGAGGATTTCAAGCAGCATCAAGATGCCGCAAAATTTGCTAAAGAATACATCCCAACTATTCGTTCATGGAACGAAAGCATCTTCTTCGGTGCGTTGAACAGTGATCGCCCCATCGCAGAAAGACAGCAACTCATCGAAAATTATTACGGTCAATACGAACAACAAGTACGTGATGCGCCTGAAGGTCATGGCATGGGCTACGTACATGCCTACATGACCATCGAAAAAATATAACATCTGAAGGGTTTGGTTATGCATGACTATTGGCTTGCCTTAATAGGCGGTGTAATGATTGGCGCCTCAGCAGTACTACTAATGTATTTACACGGAAAAATCTTAGGCGTTAGTGGTATCAGTTCTCAACTTCTGCCCCCTGTTGCCAGCGACTGGCCCTGGCGTATTAGCTTTATTGTGGGCTTATTGTTGGCTGCGCCCGTTTCTGTGGCGATATTTAACTATGCTCCACCGGTGGAAATCACTGGCAACTACCTTTTACTAGCGATTGGCGGCTTACTTGTCGGTGTGGGCACAGTAATTGGGAGCGGCTGCACATCCGGACACGGTGTGTGCGGACTACCTCGTTTATCAGTGCGTTCCTTTGTGGCTACAGCAACTTTTATGATAAGTGCTATTGCGACTGTTGCTGCGGTTAAATACGGCCTTGGTTTGTAACAATGAAAATACTAAGCGCATTACTAATTGGCCTTTTATTTGGTGCGGGCCTGATAATTTCTGGCATGATCAACCCAGCTAAAGTCTTAGGTTTTTTGGATATTTTTGGTCAGTGGGATGCCTCGCTGGCATTTGTCATGGGTGGCGCGGTCATTACCACTTTTATGGGTTATCGATGGATACTCAAAAAACCCAATCCCTTGTTTAGCAGCGAATTTTCAATTCCTACAAAGTCGCAAATAGACAAGCCATTACTGCTTGGAGCAATTTTATTCGGCATTGGCTGGGGTTTAGTTGGGCTATGCCCAGGTCCAGCCATCGCGGCTTTTAGTTTAGCAACAATGGATGTTTGGGTTTTCATTGTGTGCATGGTAGGCGGCATGTGGGCTGCTAAGAAACTCAAACAATAATTTTCTAAATTAGGAGAATAATGAAAGGTATTATTCTGGCTGGCGGTACCGGCTCACGGTTATTCCCAGCCACACTCAGCACATCAAAACAGTTGATGGCTGTGTACGACAAACCGATGATCTACTACCCGTTATCAACACTCATGTTGGCAGGTATACGGGAAATACTGATAATCACTACCGAAACAGATCAAGATTCGTTTCAACGATTATTAGGTGACGGCAGCGACTTCGGCATGCAGTTCGAATACATTGTGCAACCTAAACCCGAGGGTCTGGCTCAGGCATTCCTATTAGGTGAAGAGTTTATTGACAATTCTCCTTGCGCTTTAGTACTGGGCGATAACATTTTTTACGGCCACAATTTACAACACGAATACCTTCAGCCGGCTGTTGCTTCCCCTCAAACCACCATATTCGCAACGCACGTCAGTTCACCCAGCGCGTATGGCGTCGTTGAAATAGGCGAAAACGGAAAAGTCATTTCCATAGAAGAAAAGCCCGACAAACCTAAATCAGATTTAGCGGTTACCGGTTTATACTTTTACGACTCTAATGTTTGTGACATGGCAAAGCAAATTAAGCCATCAGCACGCGGTGAACTGGAAATCAGTGATCTGAACAGGCTTTATTTAGAGGCTGGCAATCTTAATGTTGTCGAGTTTGGAAGAGGTATTGCATGGCTTGATACGGGGACACACGAAACTTTACTTCAGGCTTCTCAATTCGTGGCCACCATCGAAAACCGACAAGGATTAAAAATAGCCTGTTTAGAAGAAATTGCATACAACATGGGCTACATCAACAAAGACAAACTGCTCGAAAAAGCGCAAAGAATGGGCAGTTCCGGCTACGGTAAGTACCTTACGCAAATAGCGAACGGTTAATCGACTTAAAGCTGCAGAATAAGAGACTGCAGCTTTTGATACAAAGGCGTTTTAGCGGTTACGCAGGCGTCGACCAGCATACTCAAACGCACGCTTAAACTCACCACTTTGCAGTGATCGCATTAGCGCCTTGTTGTAGAGTCGGTTAGTCGCTTTAATACGCAACGCATCGTCGTCAATATTCTTTTCATAAATATTGATGAGTTCATCATAAATGAAACCAACGCCATTTTTGCGAGCACTTAAATTATTACCGTGCCAACGATAATGCGTGTGCACTTCATCAATAAAACCCACTTCATACTGTTTACATAAACGCAGCCAAAAATCGGTGTCTTCAAAGCTGAAGTTAGGATCGTAGTAGCCTATGACATCGTAGACAGACGTTCGATACAAATGCGAGGGCGTGTTAACGCCTCCTGTGCGTTCGACCAAAGCTCTGAATAAATGCCCGGTGTTTTCTTTCTGAGAGTAATCTATCTTTTTTAGCGACTTGCCATCAGCATCAATACGCATGGAATTTGAATGCACTAACGCGTACTGCTTGTTAGATTCCAAAAAAGCCACCTGCGCTTCCAACTTGGATTCCAACCAATAATCATCAGAACCCAAAAAGGAAATATATTTTCCCGATGCACGCTGGGCAATTTCATTGAGGGTATTACACATGCCTCTATTTGGTCGCGTAGTGACGCTTAGGCTGTGCAATTGATTGGTTTTTTGCGTGCAAGACTGAGCAACATCAAAAGAATTGTCAGACGAACCATCGTCAATAACTATCAATTCAATTGGCGCGTAGGTTTGCGTTAATACCGAGGTTAAGCATTGCTCAATATAACGTTCGTGGTTATAGAGAGCTACCCCCACAGTAACCAATGGTGGAATCATCATAATGTAAAGGAAAAAATGGGGATAACAGATCGGCCACCAGTAATAGTGGCCGATGTGCTACGAACGAAAAGAACTACTTTTTGGCTAACTGCTCAGGTACTTTGAATACCCAAACTGATCCACCTTGGTTTAAATAGCTAACAACCTTAGCAACTTCTCCACCCCAGAGCGGTACTGCACCACCCCAGCCTGTGGTAATTGCTACCCATTGCTCGCCATCCTGTTCCCACGTAATTGGTGAGGAAACAATACCGGTACCTGTTTGGAATTTCCAAAGCTCTTCACCCGTTTCAGAATCGAAAGCCTTCAAATAACCCTCAGGAGTACCCATGAATACCAAACCACCACCGGTAGTTAAGACACCACCCCAAAGTGGTGCTTTGTTTCGGTATTCCCACGCAATTTCACCTGTGGCAGGGTCCATTGCTTTTAGAGAACCAATGTAATCGTCAAAAATAGGCTTAATAGTAAAACCAGCACCTAGATAGGCTGCACCCTTCTTATACGTTACGGGCTCGTTCCAGATATCCATGCCCCATTCGTTTGAAGGAATGTAGAACATTTTGGTGTCTTGAGAATAAGCCATTGGCATCCAGTTTTTTCCACCCAGGAAACTAGGAATGGCGAAAATTGCCTTACCTTTTTTACCGTCTGCCGAATCAGCATTGTTGCCGGGTCGGTTGTCGGGATCGAGAATGGGTGAACCGTTTTCATCGATACCTTTTGCCCAAGTGATGTTTTGAACAAACGGTGCAGCTGAAACAAATTCGCCATTAGTACGATCTAACACATAGAAAAAACCGTTTCTGTCGGCAGATGCACCGGCCTTAACCACTTTGCCGTCTTTTTCCATATCAAACGGGATGAACTCATTAACACCGTCGTAATCCCAACCATCGTGTGGCGTAGTTTGGAAACCCCAAGCAATGTTTCCATCTTCAGGATCGATAGCAATGCGAGCGGACGTCCATTTGTTGTCGCCAGGGCGCAAATAGGAGTTCCATGGTGCAGGGTTACCCGTGCCGAAGAAAACAAGCTTAGTATCAGGATCGTAGGTGCCACCTAACCAGGGTGCGCCACCGCCGTTTTCCCACATGTCGCCAGGCCATGACTCATTCTTGGTACCTGTCATGGTTGACTCCGCACCCATCAAAGTACCCATATGGCCTTCGATAGTAGGACGTGACCAAACGAGATCACCGGTTTCAGGATTACGTGCCTGTACTTCACCAACGATGCCAAATTCACCACCAGAGTTACCAGTGATAATTAACGGGCCGTGCTTTTCGGTTGGCACAATGAGAGGCGCTGCTGTGTAAGAATAACCGGCTTCAT
>CALDTX010000056.1 GCA_937923565.1 uncultured Granulosicoccaceae bacterium
TTAAACAAAGCGCAAACTTTAACAGCCGTAGCATTAGCCGGACTTCTTTCAAGCAGTGCATTTGCTTTCACAGCAGTTGAGCTAAGCGATCTCAACGGCGATGGGGTTATTTCTGCCGATGAAATTACAACCATCCGCGAGCAAAACAAAGCCGCCATGCTGACCGAATTCGATACCGACGGTAACGGTGAGTTATCTCGAGAGGAACGTAAAGTAGCTAAGGAAGCCAGAAAAGCGGCTGCAACGGCTCAATTTGATGCAGATGGCGATGGTGAGCTCTCACGCGAAGAGCGACAGGCAGCGCGTGAAGCACGTCAAGCAACCATCAACGCACAGCTGGACGTGAATGGTGACGGCGAAGTGTCTGAAGCCGAGAGTGCCGGTTACGAAGAAGTGCGTGAAGAACGCAAGGGTCGCGATGGCGGTAAAGGTGGTAAAGACGGAAAGCGCGGTGGTGGCAAGCGTGGTGCGTAGTGACTCACTAACTCGCTGTTGATGTAATTAACAACCGCGAGCCTGTCAGCTTAAAAGCCTGCTAAATGCAGGCTTTTTTGCGTTCTACGTTAATTGTTTTGTCAGTGCTTTTATATGTGCTGGTCCAACTTCACAGCAACCACCAATTATACTGGCACCTTGTGTTACCCACTGTTCTGCAAATTTTGCATATGCTTGGGGGCCGAGATCGGTGCGGGCGGTAAGTTTATCCACCGTTGCGCCTATGTGGTTAAAATCATCTGCGATTCCGGTAAATCCGTTGGCGTAGGCGCCTACCGGAATACCCACTTCGCTAAGTTGTGGTAGTGCCTGGCTAACGGCTTCAGGTACGGAGCAGTTAATCAATACAGCATCGGTCGAATATTCTTTAAGCAAGGGTAAAATCGCTTTCACCGGTTCGCCCGATCGCAGCTTTGTGCCATCTTTATCGTCTACCGATAACGCAAGCCAGCCGGGCTTATCGAATTGGCTCATCGCCATTAAAGCACCACGCGCCTGGTCAATCGATGCCATCGTTTCAGCGATATAAAGATCAACGTATTCGTATTGCAGCTGACAAATGTTTTTGTAAACCTCAGCCGCTTGTAACGCTGGCGGTGCAAGATCGGGCTGGTAAGAAAAACCTTGCGGGCCTAAAGAGCCGGCAACTTTTCCCGAGCCGTTTTTATCTCGAGAGGCTACAGCCAGCTGACAGGCAAGTTGTTGTAGTTGCGCTAACTGCGCAGACAACCCCTGTTTTTCCAGTCTGTCTGGCAGAACACCATAGGTGTTTGTTGTAGCGATTTGTGCGCCGGCTGCGAAGTAGCTGTCGTGTACATCGCTTACCCAGTCAGGGTGATCAAGCAGTGCCTGCACCGACCACAGCCCTGTTGCTTTGCCTGCTCGAGCAATGAGCTCTTGCCCCATTCCGCCGTCTAAAACTGTAATGGTCATGCTGATAACACTCAAAAAGTCATAGGTATAAAGTTCTCGAAGTCTGATCTCGGTCGCTCTATTGGCATTGTGTCAGTCATCGGTTTGGCGCATCCTAACACCAAGTTCAAGCTCTTTGAGCATAATCATTGCACTTTTTGAACAATGCCCATGGCCGGCTGAAATCGCTGCCTCGTAGTAGGCGATCATGGCATCTGCCAAGGGTGTGTCTGTGTTGGCACTTTGCGCCACATGCTGGAAATTTTCGATATCTTTGTGTGCGTTACTCAGTGAGTAGTCGCCCTCAAAATTGCCATCGAGAATCTTGGGTATGAAATGTTCTGCGGCGAAACTTCTTGAGCTGCCACTGCATACAATGTTGGACAGTAGCGCAGGGCTTAAACCATGCGCAATTGCCACAGGTAACACTTCGCAAAGCGCGGCAATGTTGATATTGTAAATAATATTGTTGACCGACTTCATTGCTTGCCCGGTGCCCACTACACCGCAATGTAAAACCGAGGTGCAAAACTGCTGAAGTATCGCTTTGGCCTGCGTGAAATTGTTGTCGCTTGCGCCAACCATTGCAGACAATGTTCCATCGTTTGCACGCTTGGGTAAGCCAGACACCGGGCAATCACAGTAATCGATGCCGTATGAAGCTGCTTTGGCTGCTATCGTTTCAGCTTCTTTCTGCAATAGCGTGGAGGTGTCTAAGATTAACAGGCCTTTCTTTTGTGTGGCAGCGCTATTGACACTGTTCACACCAAACAACACGTTGCTCACAGCATCTGCTGACGGTAGGCTCAGCACAACAACCTCACATTGTGTTGCTAATTGCCCAGGGCTGATAGCGTTGCTTGCACCGTTTGCAACGAGTTGTTCGGTAGCTTCTGCAGATTGATCAAAGACCAGCAGCGCGGGATTCTTTCGCAGTAGGTTCAAAGCAATGCCTTGGCCCATTTTCCCGAGTCCGATAACGCCGATGGAATATTTGCGCATTTAAAGTGTCGCTCCGGTGAAAACTTAAAAATTGTATAATGGTTGAATCAAATCAATAGCTTAGCGTTGATTATGAGCTTACAAACTCTCGCTTTCTATCGCACCGTAATATATAGTGTGATTTGGTATTGGGTGGCCAACGGCTTTGGCGCAACTTATTCCAAAGAAAATAGTTTGCTTTGTGCTCGTCGGCAAAGCAACTTGGTTCAAAAGATAGCTTATAGGAGCTTAATAAATGGGGTTCATTAATAAATCCAGATCGATTGCACAGTCGCTGTTGATAGCTGGCGCTTTGGTTTCAGGTGGCGCTCACGCTGAAAAAGTGCTCAACGTCAATATGCACTCTGACTTAAAAATCGTAGACCCAATTTGGACTACGGCTTATATGTCACGAAATTATGGGTACATGGTTTATGACACCTTGTTCTCTATTAACACCAAAGGTGAGATCAAACCACAAATGATCGACACCTACACCATTTCTGACGATGGTCTGACATACGACTTCACATTGCGTGATGGCCTGTTATTTCATGACAACCAGCCAGTCACTAGTGAAGACGTCATTGCATCGCTAAAGCGGTGGGGCGCTAAAGATGCGATGGGTCAAAAAATGATGACCTTTGTCAGCGAAATGGTTGAAGTTAACGATACTTCGTTTCAATTCAAGCTTAATGAACCCACTGGTTTGGTGTTGCAAGCCTTAGGTAAGCCATCTTCAAACGTTCCTTTCATTATGCCTGCACGTATCGCTGCAACCGATCCGGGTGAGCAAATCAGTGAGTACGTTGGTAGTGGTCCTTTCGTTTTCATTGAAGATGAGTGGAAGCCGGGCGACAAAGCCGAGTTTGCAAAATTCGAAGCCTATGTACCTCGCAATGAGCCGGGCGATGGTTTGGCGGGTGGCAAGGTTGTTAATGTTGATAAAGTGGTTTGGAAAGTCATTCGCGATCAGCAAACTAAAATGAATGCCCTGTCTGCGGGTGAAATCGATGTTATCGAATCTCCGTCACACGATTTACTGCCTTTGATGGAAGCCGATCCTAACATTCAGCTTTTTGATCTGAACCCGTTTGGTAACCAATACACGTTCCGATTCAATCAGCTACACCCTCCGTTCGATAACCCTAAAGTGCGTGAAGCCTTGTTGTATGCGTTCGATCAAGAAGAATTTCTGTTCGCAGCTGTTGGTGATGAAGCTTACTTTAAAACCTGTAAAGCGATGTTTATCTGTGGTACTCCAATCGCCACCGAAGCCGGATTCGAAGAAAAGCTACAAGGCAATATAGCGAAAGCCAAAGCCTTAATCGAAGAATCGGGCTACGACGGTACGCCAGTTCTGCTTATGCACCCAACAGATTTGGCTATTCTGGAACCACTGCCTCCTGTTGCAAAAGCTGCCATGGAAAAAATTGGTTTAAAGGTTGAGCTGGTTGCAATGGACTGGCAAACGCTGGTTGGTCGACGCAACAAGCAAGAAGCACCTGCCGATGGTGGTTGGAATGCCTTTATCACGTCTTGGAACTCAGTTGATAATGCTAGCCCACTGTCCACGCCTTTCTTGAACGCTGCCTGTGATAAAGCGCTTTTTGGTTGGCCGTGTGATGAGGAAATTCAACAACTGCGTGATGAATTTTCGCGTGAGCCTGACGCCGGCAAGCAAATGGCGATTGTTGAAAAAATTCAGCAACGAGTCGCTGTAGCGCCAACACATATTCACCTGGGTCAGTGGTATCAGCCCACGCCAATTGGTGCGAATATTTCCGGCGCTCCTGTTTCGCCTGTGCCTGTTTTCTGGGGCTACGAAAAGGCCGAGTAAAACTGGTAAGCAGTTAGTACAATCCCGGCTACGTCAAAGTAGCCGGGCATCTTCGCTTCAAATATTTCCGATTAAGCCTTATGTGGTCATATCTACTCAAGCGTGTTCTCGCCGTTATACCAGTATTGCTGGTGGTCACCATCATCGTTTTTCTTATGCTTCGGCTCACGCCGGGCGATCCGGCCGCAAACATCGCTGGTGATGCGGCAACTACCCAAGACATCGAAAAGCTACGCATTGAGCTGGGCTTAAATGAACCGTTGCCAGTGCAGTTTGCTATCTATGTAAAGAATCTGGCTAAAGGTGATTTTGGCGAATCCTTCTATTATAAACGGCCGGTGATTAGCATGGTTGCCGATAGTGTCGAGCCAACACTTTCACTGGCCCTGTTCACGATCTTTTTTGCCTGTCTGATTGCTGTGCCTTTGGGCACACTGGCTGCCTTCAAGCAAGGGTCGTGGCTCGATCGAATTGTTATGGCGTTCTCTGTTATTGGTTTTTCAGTGCCGGTTTTTGTTATTGGCTACATACTTATTTATGTGTTGTCGGTGAAGTTGGGCTGGTTTCCAGTTCAAGGTTATCAACATATTGGTGACGGAATTCTGGGTTGGGCTTATCGGCTTATTCTTCCTTCGATGACGCTTTCGGTCATATTTATAGCCCTTATTGCACGCATGACGCGTACCAGCGTTTTGGAAGTGCTGAATGAGGATTACATCAGAACAGCAAGAGCAAAAGGCTTGTCGCAATCTCGAATACTGATCAAACATGCCTTGCGCAATGCCGCTGTTCCAATTGTTACTATTATTGGTATTGCTATCGCCATCTTAATCAGTGGGGTGGTGGTTACTGAAAGCGTATTTGTTATTCCCGGCTTAGGCTTATTAACATTAGATGCCATACAAGGCCGCGATTACCCCACCGTACAAGCGCTGATATTTTTATTCTCAGTGGTGTATGTGTTAATCAATTTAATCATTGATGTCATTTACACATTGCTAGACCCTCGAATCAGGTACTGAATCATGACTCAAAGCAGCGCATCATTGAACAGTATCGAAGAAGAATCGGTCGAGGGATTAAACGTTGTTGAACGGCCTTCGATCTGGTCGCGGCTAATAAAACACCCAAGCGTGCTTATTGGCGGCATCCTTATTTTATTCATTGTGGCTATGGTGCCGGGCGCCTCCTATTTAACACCGTTAGATCCAACAGAAATTAACCCTAGAAATCGGAATAAACCACCAGGCTATGAAGCGGTGTATAAAACGGATGAAGGTGAGCGTTATACCGTTGTGGCGAAAATGGGTACCGATAAGCTAGGACGTGATGTGTTTTCGCGGGTGGTTTATGGTGCTCGTGTGTCTTTGATGGTGGGTCTTTCTGTTGCTGTTATCAGTGTATCAATTGGCTTATTCATCGGAATGTTTGCGGGTTACTTCAGGCTAGTGGATGCCATAGTGATGCGATTTATGGACGGGCTGATGGCCATTCCGTCGATACTGTTGGCAATAGCATTGGTGTCGCTATCGGGGGCCAGTTTGTTCACTGTGATTATCGCTATTGTTATTCCCGAAATCCCCCGCGTCGTCAGGCTAGTGCGATCCATCGTGTTGTCTATACGAGAAGAACCTTATGTAGAGGCGGCAATTTCGGTGGGCACGCCAACAGCAAAAATTCTGTATCGGCATGTACTACCCAATACTATTGCACCGTTAATTGTGCAGGGTACCTTTATTTGTGGCTCGGCCATATTGCTCGAAGCTATCCTGAGCTTTCTGGGTGTAGGCGTGCCACCTGAGATACCCACTTGGGGCAACATCATGGCGCAAGGTCGCGATCTGTTTCAGATTTTCCCACACAATATTTTTTACCCTGGGATCTTTTTAACGGTCACTGTGTTAGCGGTGAATATGTTGGGCGATGGCTTGCGCGATACGATCGATCCACGCATGTCGCGAGAAATATAATGGTGAGTAATCTGGAAAACAATACAACATCGCCGCATGCTTCAAACGATAGTTCAGGGGCTGTACTGAGTGTTAAAGATTTAAGCATAGCCTTGCCGAAGAATGCCGACCGCGAGTTTGCTGTCAAGAACGTATCCTTTGATGTCGCACCGGGAGAGGTGTTATGTCTTGTGGGTGAGTCGGGTTCGGGTAAATCGGTCATCTCTTACTCTATTATGGGCTTGCTGGCCAATGCGTTAAAAGTACAGGAAGGTTCTTCGATAAAATTGCAAGGCGAAGAATTGGTTGGTGCAACGGAAGATCACATGCGCGACATTCGTTGTACTCGTATAGGTATGATTTTCCAGGAGCCAATGACGGCCTTAAACCCTGTCATGACTTGTGGTGAACAAATCGATGAAGTGTTGGTTGAACACACCAAGCTGTCTGCTTCAGAGCGCAAAGAAAAAGTACTGGCAATGATCGAACAAGTTCATTTGCCTGATGCCGCCAGAATGTACGATTCCTACCCGCATCAAATATCCGGTGGGCAGCGCCAGCGCATCATGATCGCCATGGCCTTAATTCTGGAGCCCGTGTTATTGGTTGCCGATGAACCTACAACGGCACTTGATGTGACTACCCAAGCACAAATTTTACATTTGATCAAAGAGCTTCAAGGCGATCGTAAAACCGGTGTGTTGTTCATTACTCACGACTTTGGAGTAGTAGCCGAACTGGGCGACCGTGTAGCGGTGTTAAAACAAGGTGAGTTACTGGAGATAGGTTTAAGTAGTCAAGTGCTTATGCAGCCTCAGCATGCTTATACGAAAATGTTGATTTCATCAGTACCCAATCATACGCCGCCTGAACGACCTGCCATAGCCAGTGACGCTCCCATCGTTTTACAAACGATTAATTTGGTAAAGAAGTACGTTAACAGTAATTTTCTTTTCGGTAAAAAGGCAGTTATCGCGGCATCTGACGTTACGTTGGAAATTCGTAAAGGTGAAACCTTGGGCATTGTAGGGGAGTCGGGTTCTGGAAAATCTACCGTTGCCCGGTGTGTCACACGTTTAATCGATATTAGCGATGGCCGTGTATTGCTCAGCGGAGACGATATCGCCCGCGTACCGCAACGCAATTTGCGTGATTTGCGCCGTAAGGTACAGTTGGTGTTCCAAGATCCGTATCGTTCATTGAATCCCAGACGTTCTGTTGGTCAGTCTATTGTTGAAGGGCCAATGAACTACGGTAAGTCCAAAGCTGAAGCTTGGCAGAAAGCACGCGAGCTTATGGAGTTGGTTAGGCTCGATCCAGATGGCCTAGACCGTTACCCGCATCAGTTTTCAGGCGGGCAACGACAACGCATTTGTATTGCACGCGCGTTAGCCATGGAGCCCGAACTGCTTGTTGCTGATGAAGCCGTATCCGCGCTGGACGTGTCAGTTCAAAAGCAAGTGTTAGAGTTGCTGGAAGAAATCAAAGACCGTATGCAGTTAGCCATGTTGTTTATCACACACGACTTACGCGTAGCCGCGCAAATTTGCGATACCGTGGCGGTTATGTCTGAAGGTAAAGTTGTAGAGTATGCCAGTGCTGAAGAACTGTTTTCAAATCCTCAGCACAGCTACACCAAATCGTTGTTTGAAGCTGCTCCGGGTAGAGGTTTCAAATTTGCTCGCGAAGTTTAATGGTCAATTTAGCTTTGGAAATTGTGGTATCACAAATTCGATTAGCTCATCTAAAACTTCGCTAACGGGTCGTGTTGAAAATCGGATATTAAACAGCACATGATTAACGCCGATATCTCTTAGCGCGTTTAAGTGTGCAATAAGCGTGTCCCGTCCAAGCCGATAGCCAAGATGGATCGGTTCCGCAGGCGCTGCAGGGTTAGCTACTAAATCAATGTAAAGCGATTGCGCGAATGGCTTCCATGGCTCATCTTGCGCGTTAAGGCTATCGTGCCATTGTGTGACAACCTTTTGTTGGATCGGTAATGGCCGTGGGTACATTAACCATCCATCTGCGTGTTGTGCTATCCAATCCACTGATTGCCGACTGTTGCCTGTTACCAGTAAGGGCAAATCGCCGGTATGGCTTTTTGGCAGTAAATCCACTTGGCCACTAAAAGCGACTTGCTGATTGTTCCAATCTTTTGGTCGGTGTGTGGTGTCTTTAATAAACTCAAACGATTGACGAAACTTTTCATCTCTGCCTTCAAAAGACTCTCCGTAAACGCTGTATTCAATAGGCCTGTCTCCTGAGGCCACACCAAGCACCAGCCTTCCATTGGAAAGTTCATCCACCGAAGCCGCGGCCTTGGCCAGATCAACTCTGTTTCTGAGTGGCAGAATAATTGATGAAGTACCTAAAGCAATCGTTGAGGTATGAGCGCACACGTAGCCACACCAAACCCAGCTGTCATAAATTTGCCCGACATCACCGAATGAAGGGTCTACCAGTGGTACGTCTCTGCACCATAAAACGGCAAAGCCTCCGCGTTCAACTTTTTGAATCAGTTCGATTTGATTCTGCATAGAGGGAATAGGGCTGGTGTAGGCTTCTAAGGGCACACCAATGCCCAGTGTTAAGCTGTTTTGCTTGAACGCCCCATGATAACCGCCCCCAAAAATACGCTCAGTCATTGGCGCATAAATTCCTGTGTCGATTTGCTTTCTATTGTGCCACACCCCTAAGTTTGGCATTGAAGCGTCGAGCATTATCTGCAAATAGTTCTCTGAATATATTGAACCAATGCCGTATGAATGTGTCGAACTTCGGACGATCAGTTGTGCGTCTGATTTCTACAGTGTTATGAACAGGTGATTACTTTGCTTAATTCAGTACGGCGCTTGCGCGTATGTTTATTGTTGGTTTCGACGCTGATGCCGTTGATTACGTTAGCAGCAAGCGATCAGTCGCCTGAGTTAGCGCTCAATATCGACGCGGAGTTGAAAGCTGAACTGCAATTGGCTTATAAAGCGCAAGGGCCGGATTACCAACCAAGAACTGAGCATCTGTTCGAAGACGGCTCACCGCACTATATCAATAGACTGATCCGCGAAGACTCCCCCTATCTAATTCAGCATGCGCATAACCCAATAAATTGGTATAGCTGGGGCGAAGCCGCGATGCAAGCGGCTAAAGCGCAACAGAAACCGATATTTCTTTCGATAGGGTATGCCACTTGTCATTGGTGCCATGTGATGGAGCGTGAATCGTTTGAGAACATTGAAATCGCACGCTACATCAACGAACACTTCATCGCCATTAAAGTGGACCGAGAGCAAAAACCCGATATCGACTCCACCTACATGACTGCTGTGCAAATGCTGACGGGCAGTGGTGGTTGGCCAATGTCTACCTGGTTAACACCAGAAGCCAAACCTTTCTATGGCGGTACTTATTTTCCACCAGCTCAATTTCTGGACTTACTCACACGTATCACTCAAGTGTGGGGCCAACAAAGGGATGCGATCCTTGAAGAGGCTGAGCAAATAGCCGATGCCCTTGCAAGAGTCAATACAACCGCCAAAACGGTGAATACCATCGGCAGCAATATGATCGCAATGGCTCGCGATGAACTGCTAGAAATCCACGATGACTTGCAAGGCGGCTTTGGGCCTGCGCCTAAATTTCCGCGAGAGTCCTCTATGTTTTTACTGTTAGAGCAAGCGAAACGTCATACCGATGAGGCCGCGCTTGAAGCGGTGGACTTTAGCTTGCAGCGTATTGCTGCTGGCGGTATCCATGATCAATTGGCTGGGGGCTTTCATCGTTATGCAGTGGATAACGATTGGCTCATTCCACATTTTGAAAAAATGCTTTACAGCCAGGCAGGTTTATCCCGACTGTATGCGCAAGCTTATGAGCTTACCGGAGACTGGGAGTTTGCCAGAGTAGCGCGTCGCACATTGGATTACGTGCTGCGCGATATGAGCACGGATAAAACGCTGTTTTATTCTGCAACCGATGCCGACTCTGAAGGCATGGAAGGCAGATTCTTTATCTGGAGCGAAGAAGAAATTGATGCGCTACTGAGCCCAGCCGATGCGCAGTTAGCAAAGCGCGTTTGGAATATGTCTAAAAATGGCAATTTCGAATCGTACAATATATTGCATTGGGAAGGGCCCATCGAAGATGTTGCAGCGTCTTTGGATGTTCCATCTGAGCAGCTGCTTAAATCAATAGAGCGTATCAGCAACACGCTGCTGAGCAATCGCGAAACACGGGAACATCCGATTCGTGATGAAAAAATTATTACTGAATGGAATGCCATGCTAATTACGGCTTTGGTTGAAGTGGG
>CALDTX010000057.1 GCA_937923565.1 uncultured Granulosicoccaceae bacterium
CCAGAGTACCATCCTTTGTCGGGGTGATAAGCAGACTCGATGGCATTCATTAAAACCGCACTGTACTCGTCGTCGGGGAAAAGTAATGCCATCGACATCGCAGCTTTCACTGATATGGTTTTTAACTTGTTATAAACAACATCAGCATTATTCATTGTTTGCCAGGCTTGGCCAGCATTGAATATCGTGTTGTAAACAAACCAAGGTGCTTGATCGATGTTATCTTCCGAAATTGCCGTAACTTGACCGGTTTCCTTCCATCTGCGTTTCTGTACTTCAAAAATATTTCGCAACAACTCGGTATTCTCATTATCCAAGCCCAGCTCCATGGCATCCATTGCATAGGATTCGGTAACCACATAGTTGTTCGCACCATATTCTCGCGGATCTCGGGTATCGTAAGCGATAGGCACACCTAAAATATCAACATTTCCACGCCATTTATTTTCATAGCTGGCAGCTACTGACACATCAAAACCGAATTCTTCGAATATTTTGCCAGCGTACTGCTCATAACCTAAACGGCCCTCTTGTAAGACGCGAGTTTTACCTTCGTTCTTTTTATCGTTGGCCAAACCGTAAAGATTGCCGTTCTTCACCAAACGTTCATATTTCCACCGCGACAACGCGTTGCCAATACTGGCAGAATATTTGGGGTGCATACAGCCCAGCATTTTCGACCAAGACATAAGTCGGGCCAAGTCTAGAACGGATGTACCTATGCCCACATCGGTTGGCTTGTTGGCATAGTTCACCATGTCCAGTGTTTTTGTATGATAAGCCTTATTAGGAGCCTCATTATTGAACAATTTCATTTTCAGCAAAGAGCGAGTCATTGCTGTAATACGATCATCAAACTCTTTTTTGGAAATGAACCCAAAATCATACGCTGATACAGTTGCCGCTAATGCTGAACCGGTGTCCCACATAGTGGTAGAAGGGTAATTATTTACTGAATTAACTAAACCAGTTTCAGGGTTATAGTTATTCTCAAAATATTTCCAGGCAATTCGAGCAATTTCTAAATCAGCCTCACACAATTCACCCTGACCAATTGAACAGCTATTGTTCGTTGGTTTAATCAGGCACTGCAAGGAACCTGCGTCTTTTGCATCACATTGCAAGGAGGAACCGACTAACTCAGACATTTCCAATACATCCGGACTGGCTTGTTCTGTTATCTTACTCAATGAGTTTTCAGATTTGTTGACGGTCGCACTTAAACCACTCACCAGTATTACCGCTACAACAACTCCACCCGCAACCGCAAGCAGTGATTCAGCCAGTGTGTGGCCAGTTCTCACCGAGTCCTGATCTTTGGAGTCTCGCTCTAGCGATTCTTTTTCGTGGTTGCTCATTGCTTCATTCACCATTTACTATCAGTTGGTCGGTATGCAAAACTTGCAGAACATTTCGACTAAACATCACTTATCCAATTTTTTTAATTACCGCTAACAACACTTGCTGAATAGCGCTTGAGTCTTTTGAAAAATTGCCCTGTTTCCAAGCACTCGAAATAACATCGATTGGGGCCATCAGACCGCGCAGCTTATCTTTGCTATCAGGTACCTTCTCGCTTAGCTTCCAAACACCCGATTTAATACTTTTTAGCTTTTCAGAAGACACTGCACTGTTTTTGTCACGACGGCTTAGCTCAGCTTCAAGCACGGTCATATAAAGCTTGTAGGCAGATCTTTGCAGCTGCATAGAGCTGATTTGAGTTTTGTTCTGTTGGAGCTTTTTATCTTTCTCGCCAACTAACTTGTTTGCACTGCTCAGCTGCTTACGAGTAGATGCTAAAACCTCTGCACCCTCTTGCTGCTCCAGCACTAGCTCAATTTTTTGCAGCAACGATTCGTCATTGACTTGCGCTTTAGCCTGATTTTGACTAATGCTCGACTGCAAAGTAGCAACGGTGTTATCCATGGAATGTCGCACAGAATTTACCGACTGTTGCGTGCTGAGTATTTGCAGAATCAACCACGCAACCACAACTAAACTCGCAGTACTGAAAATTTTACTTAGCATGACGATGTAACCGTGCTCAATGAAAAGCGTTTAACAACATGAATAGGTTGGACACGAAAAAGCTACCGGTGCACAATGCGATCCAAAATTGCCAACTGTTACAGAGTTATCGTCTTAAGCCGCCGCATATTAATCACGCGAAGGTTACATGCAATCGAATTTAATACGACGTGCGATACGAACCGATGTAATCGTTATCGGGAAGGTAAAAACAGATTGGAATCAAAGGTTTCGGTGGGTAGCTAAGACGTGCCCAACGGCAAAGGCATGTACCTACATTCACTAATTGCATCGAGGCAATCAGTTGCAAGGTAGCACCTGCTTTCAAGAACAATACAATAGGTTATTTGAAGGTTAGCCGGGTAAACATTTGGAAGGATGTTAATGGCGGAGAGAGAGGGATTCGAACCCTCGATACGCGATAAAACGTATACTCCCTTAGCAGGGGAGCGCCTTCAGCCACTCGGCCACCTCTCCACATTCAGCGCTGTATTGATTTAATTAGAGAGTGGCGCGCCCGGAAGGATTCGAACCTCCGACCGCCTGGTTCGTAGCCAGGTACTCTATCCAACTGAGCTACGGGCGCGTTTCTCTAAAGAGAGAAGTATGGCGTTTGAGACACGTATCGTCAACAAACGAATGACGATTATTTTGGAATTAATTGGAAAAATTAAATGACTGGCCAACATTCGAACGCAAAATCTGCGTTTCGTGTACTCCGCGTCCATTCATTTGTGAGACAGAGGCTTGAATCTCCCTATCTACTTTTCTTCCAAGGCCTCAAAGACGGAACCTTGCTCATTGTCTTTTGATTCCTTTTTGATCCGCTCATAAATTTCTTCTCTGTGCACCGCAACCGTTCTGGGCGCATTTACACCAATCCGGACTTGATTTCCCTTTACGCCTAGCACCGTGACCGTGACTTCATCTCCAATCATCAGGGTTTCACCAATTCGACGGGTTAAGATCAACATACATTGTCTCCTTTTCTAGTTTTGTTGATTAATCACAAGCATCAAAATTGCGATTTCAGTGCTCCCTATGTACCTACACGTGAACACAAATCTTATAGTGCCACAAGTTTGAGGCTTGATATTCGTTTAGGTTACTAAGCCAAAAGTGTAAGCTCAGCGATCCTATACCGGATTTACAATTAAATAAGCTTTCCCTTGTTACTATTTGTGAACAGTATGTTAGTCAGAAGTTAAGCACTGTCTTCTTCAGCCAGTTCAAACTTTTCGTGCAACGCTCGAACACCTAACTCCAGGTAGTTTTCGTCGATAACCACCGATATTTTTATTTCTGATGTGGTAATCATGCGCAAATTAATGCCTGCTTCGGACAAAGCCTGAAACATCTTGCTGGCGATACCCGCATGCGAACGCATCCCCACACCGACGATCGACAATTTAACTATTCGATCGTTGCCTATGATGGAATCGGCTCCGAAATCATCTTTACGTTCACTTAAAAAGGCCATGACTTTGGCGTAGTCGTCTCTATGAACGGTAAAAGTGAAATCTGTAAGACCATTTTCACCAATATTTTGCAATATGACGTCAACTTCTATATTTAGCTCAGCTATCGGTCCGAGAATGGCATAAGCAATTCCTGGCTTATCAGCAACTCCCGAAACAGTGACCTGCGCTTCATCTCGATTGAACGCTATGCCTGAGACTAGCGCTTGTTCCATTTCATTTTCCTCATCATCATAAGTTATTAAAGTGCCTTGGCCAGGTTTAAAGCTAGAAAGTACCCGGAGCGGAACATTGTATTTGCCTGCAAACTCAACTGCTCGAATTTGTAACACTTTGGAGCCCAGGCTAGCCATTTCGAGCATTTCTTCGAACGTAATGCGATCTAACCTGCGAGCGCGGCTTTCAACTCGAGGATCGGTTGTGTAAACACCGTCGACATCGGTATAAATTTGACACTCATCGGCTTTCAAAGCGGCGGCCAATGCCACAGCGGACGTATCAGAACCGCCACGGCCTAACGTCGTGATGTTGCCGCCTTCATCAACACCTTGGAACCCTGCAACAACCACAATACGACCAGCAGCAATATCGCTCATTATTGGCTCGTTATCGATACTGACAATACGTGCCTTGCTATGACTACTGTCGGTTAATACTTTTACCTGCGCACCTGTATAGGAACGTGCATCACATCCCAATTCTTTCAGTGCCATGCTGAGCAAAGCGATGGTGACTTGTTCTCCAGTTGCGAGCAGTACATCGAGCTCTCTAACATCTACGGTGCCTGGCATTACTTCGCGCGCCATTGCCACTAGCTTATTGGTTTCGCCCGACATAGCAGAAACCACTACGACAATATCATCACCCGCTTTGCGCGCAGCACAAAGTGTTTTCGCAACATGCTTGATACGGTCGATCGTACCAACCGATGTTCCACCAAATTTTTTTACAAGAAATGCCATGCAAGTACTGTGTAGGTTGTTTAAATAATCTTAACGTTTGAGTAATTACGCTGTATTCGTTTTCTCAGCGATGAGCTGCCTTGCTTGTTCAAAAGCTGCATCGACATTGTCGAGCGAATCGGCGCCGCCTTGTGCTAAATCTTTCTTACCACCACCACGACCACCCATGGCCGTTGCCACAGTTTTTATCACATCACCAGCACTAAGCTCAGGTATGTCTTTGCTAACCGATGATACCAACGCAACCTTACCTTGGTTTATGCTGGCAAATACCAAGACGCCACTGGGCATTTTAGCGCGAGTTTGGTCAACCAGCAGCCGCAAGGCTTTGGCATCTGCTGCATCTACAACTTTCAGTAACGCTTTCGCATTACCAATAGTTTCGATGTCGGACAGCATTTGAGCCCCCGCATGTGACGATAACTTAGCTTGAAGCTTTTCTACCTGCTTAGCGAGTTCGCGGTTTTTCTCCTGCAATGATGCAAGCTTGCTCATCACTTCACCACTGGACGCTTTAAGCGCCTGAGAAACCGCGCGATGTTCCGCTTCTATGGCTTGCGTGTGCGCCAGTGCTGCCGATCCACTAAGCGCTTCGATGCGTCTTATGCCTGCAGCCGTTCCGGATTCAGACGTAATTTTAACGGCGCCTAAATCGCCGGTTGCGTTGACATGGGTTCCACCACAGAGTTCAACCGATTGGTCGCCAAGGGTTACCACACGAACGCGTTCCCCGTATTTTTCGCCAAACAAGGCGATAGCACCTGCATTGATGGCTTCATCCATACTCATTTCTTTCGTTTCACAAACGCTGTTGCGACGAATCTCTTGTGCAACCCACTGTTCAACCTGAAGCAGTTGTTCCGGTTCTATAGGACCTTCATGAGAGAAATCGAAACGCAGATGATGTTCATTGACCAATGAGCCTTTTTGTTGAACATGGACACCAAGTACATCGCGCAGCCCACCGTGCAACAAATGCGTGGCTGAGTGATGACATCGAATATCGTTGCGCCGTTGTTCATCGATAGTGGCTTGGACAGTGTCTCCGACTTTCAATGTGCCCTTTAGCAAAGCACCGGCATGCATAAATGCAGCCTTGGCTTTTTGTGTATCCACGACAGCAAACTCAGCTATGTCGGTTTGTAGCGTTCCGGTATCTCCAACCTGGCCACCCGATTCGCCATAGAACGGTGTTTGATCGAGCACAATCCACGCATCCTGACCCGACTCCAGAGACTGTACGGCTACCCCGTCAACATGGATCTCAAGCACTGTGGCATCGGCACTGTTTTGCTCATAGCCTAAAAATAATGTTGTGGTGTCACTGGCCGGCATGTCGGAACCCACAGCTGCAAAGTTGCTGGCAGCACGTGCTCTTTCACGCTGTGCTTCCATCCGCATTTCGAAACCAGCTTCGTCTACGGTTAAGTTTCGTTCTCTGGCAATATCGGCGGTTAGATCAACAGGAAAGCCATAGGTGTCGTAGAGTTTGAACACAACATCACCAGGTATAGTATCGCTTTGCAATTTGCTAACTTCGTCGTCAAGAATTTTCATTCCCGAAGTTAGTGTTGTGGCAAAACGTTGCTCTTCTTTGAGTAGTTGAGCTTTTACATGTGCTTGCGCCTTTACTAACTCGGGATAGGCAGCGCCCATCTCTTTAACTAAGGTGTCGGTTAGCTCATTGAAAAATGTACCGGTTGCGCCGAGTTTGTGGCCATGCCTGACCGCTCGACGAATAATACGCCGCAATACATAGCCTCTGCCCTCATTACTGGGCAGAACATCGTCGGTAATTAAAAATGCACAGGTTCGTATATGGTCAGCGATAACATTAAGCGACGGATTATTCAGCTCAGTAGAACCGGTGACTTTTGCGGCTGCCGCTATCAGGTTTTTAAATAAGTCTATTTCGTAGTTGCTATGAACATGTTGTAAAATTGCCGCGGTTCTTTCCAAACCCATACCGGTATCAACACACGGCTTGGGCAACGGAGTCATAGTGCCGTCTGCAGCGCGATCGAACTGCATAAAAACCAAATTCCAAATTTCTATGAATCGATCACCGTCTTCCTCTGCAGAACCCGGCGGACCTCCCCAAACTTCTGCGCCGTGGTCGTAAAAAATTTCCGAACACGGACCACACGGGCCAGTGTCACCCATCGACCAAAAATTATCTTTTGCGCCAATCCGTAACACCCGATCTGCAGGAACACCAATTTGATTTATCCATATCGCTTCAGCTTCATCGTCTTCTTCGAAAACAGTAACCCAAAGTTTCTCGGCTGGTAGCGACAGATGCTCGGTTAGAAACTCCCAAGCGAATTTTATGGCGTCTTCTTTAAAGTAATCGCCAAAACTGAAATTACCCAGCATTTCAAAAAATGTGTGATGACGGGCGGTATAGCCAACGTTGTCGAGATCGTTGTGTTTTCCGCCAGCCCGGACGCAACGTTGTGATGTTGTTGCGCGTTGGTATGCCCGTTTTTCGTCCCCGGTAAACAGCTCTTTAAATTGAACCATGCCCGCATTGGTGAATAACAGGGTTTTATCATTTCCCGGAACCAAAGAACTGGACGGCACAATTTCGTGCCCTTTGTCGGCGAAGTAACGAAGGAAGCGTTCGCGAATGTCAGATGTTGAAACCATGCTGGAATCGAGTATCAATAAGTATCAAATACGCAATTGTAGCTGGCTACGAGTTTTCAAGCACGGTTTTGTGTAGCGATTCTTAACGCACGTAGCGCATCTGAGCCGGAAAAACCTCTGGATTGAAGAAATCGAGCAATTTTCGCCTTGAGACGCGTCTCATTACTGCTTAACTGATCGGCAGTAAACCGCCTTAACAGCGCATCGGCTGCAATTTCGCTCCAGTCTGAGCCACTTTCGGATAAGGCCTGGCCAGCAAGTTCACTGGATATGCCTCTACTGGAAAGTTTCGATTTGATAAACAATGGGCCACGTCCTTTGGCGATCAATTGCTGGGTATAGATTTGTGCAAATCGGGTATCACACTGATACCCGGCGGTCATCAATTGAGACAACGTTTTTTCGATAGTTTCTTGATCGAAACCCGTTTTGGCCAACTTATTAGAAAGCTCAAAACGGGAATGATCACGTGCACCAAGCAAGCGTACCGCCTTGATATACGCTTGCCTGGCTGTTTCTTCAACTGACCAATTGGGATCAACAGCCATGTTGTGTTGGCGTGTTAAACCTCAACTTCTTCTAACTCTTCTTTATCGGCTGCAGCCTCTGCCTTAGCGATATCTGAAGGCGTGGCTAATAGCATTGCACGCAACTTGTTATCGATATCATTGGCTATTTCTGGATTTTCTATCAGGAACTTACGTACATTTTCTTTACCCTGACCAATGCGATCACCGTTATAGCTGTACCAGGCGCCCGCTTTATCGACAATGCCATTTTTAGAGCCAAGGTCGATCAGTTCACCTTCACGTGAAGTGCCTTCGCCATACAGAATTTCGAATTCAGTTTGTTTGAACGGCGGTGCCATTTTATTTTTGACCACTTTGACACGTGTTTCATTGCCAACGATTTCGTCGCCGCGTTTAATGGCACCGATGCGACGAATATCCAAACGAACCGAGGAATAGAATTTCAGCGCATTACCACCGGTGGTGGTTTCGGGACTACCAAACATAACGCCGATTTTCATGCGGATTTGATTGATAAAAATAACCGATGTGTTCGTTCGCTTGATATTGCCTGTTAATTTGCGCAAGGCTTGCGACATAAGACGGGCATGCAGACCAACGTGAGAGTCGCCCATGTCGCCTTCAATTTCAGCTTTGGGTGTAAGCGCTGCGACAGAATCGACAACGATGATATCGACACCGCCTGAGCGGACCAGCATATCAACGATTTCCAAAGCTTGATCGCCGGTGTCTGGCTGTGAAATAAGCAGGTCGTCGACGTTGACACCGAGCTTCGCAGCATAAACGGGATCGAGTGCGTGCTCAGCATCGATAAAGGCGGCTGTGCCTCCAGATTTCTGACATTGCGCAATCACCTGCAATGTTAAGGTTGTTTTACCTGAGGATTCCGGCCCGTATATCTCGCAAACTCGACCACGCGGTAGGCCACCTATGCCTAGCGCGATATCCAGCCCTAACGTACCTGTTGATATGACTTCGATATCGCGTGTATCGGTTGAGTCACCCATGCGCATAATGGCGCCTTTGCCAAATTGTTTCTCAATTTGACCCAAGGCGGCGGTTAATGCTTTTTTTCGATTGTCGTCCACTTAGTTTGTCTCCTGTGACAGATTCGGCAATGCCACTCCGTGGCGTTTAACCATGGACGGATTATTTATCAGAACACGGTGTTTGTCTACCGTTTCGCAGAAAAAATACTGTAAATATTTCTAGTTACCTATTTTTTCGAGGCAATCTTCTAAACTGCCGGGGTCAACTTCTTCTTGCTCCTGACACAGGGTTTCCATTTCCTGCAACAATTCAGCTTTGCGTTGTTCGCGTTCGCGCAGCTGATTGGCTATTTTTTCAGCTTTGGCTTTGGTTGCTTCTCTGTTAGCAATATTTTCTTCCAGCAGCGCTTTGCTTTGTTCCAATTGCGCTTTAATTTGCTCTACTGTTAACTCTGTCTGCGCCACTAAACCTAGAGGAGATAACAGTAATGCGGCACCTGCCAACATTGGTGTAATTCGGAAATTTCGCATAGTTCTCCTCACTTGCAATTCTGTCTGTTCATAATCAATACACCCACTAAGCCGTCATTCGCTGTAAGCAGCCCTGTAAAGCCACTTGCACAGTAGCTTTTCGAACAGCGGTTCGATCACCGGCGAAATGCTCGAGTTGGGCATAACTTGCACGCTCTCTTATAGCCCAAGCCAGCCAGACTGTCCCTACAGGTTTACTTTCAGTACCGCCCGTTGGCCCTGCGACCCCGGTAACTGCCACGGCAATATTGGCCCCACTACGCTGCAAAGCGCCTTCCGCCATAGCCACTGCCACAGGCTCACTCACAGCACCTTCAGTGCTTATAAGGTCGGGATCGACGCCTAACAACGCAGACTTGGCAGCATTCGAATAACAGATCGCTGCCTGCTCAAACCAACCAGAGCTACCACTTATTTCAGTGATCGCTGCCGATATCAATCCACCGGTGCAAGATTCAGCTGTTGTTATTGTCCAATGGTTGGCCAACAGAACTTCACCTAACTGCTCAGCCAGCTCAGCTGTAGTCATCGCATTCATCTACGTCTCGATAATTTCGCGAACACTTGCATTGACAGTCGACAACCGCATGACTGAGCGATATCACTAATTTCGCTCGGGAATTAAACCACGCGGGCTAAAACGAAGCGCCAGCAATAAGATAATACCCATGGTCATTAAACGCATATGGGCCGCTGACTCAATTAAATGAGCGCGCAACGCGCTATCTTCGGCCATACCTGACGTGATTAGCTCCATTAGCCAAAGCCCCAAAGGTTCAGCTTCTATCCAAAAGAACCAAATAACAAAACCGCCAAGCACCGCTCCCCAGTTATTGCCGGAGCCACCAACGATCACCATGACCCAGATTAAAAAAGTAAATCTAAGCGGTTGGTACGTCGATGGTGTCAGCTGGCCATCCAAAGTTGTAAGCATAGCGCCTGCGATACCAACAACAATCGAACCCAACACAAACACCTGTAAATGGCGCGACTTAATATTCTTACCCATCGCACTGGCAGAGACTTCGTTGTCGCGGATAGCCCTCATCATGCGACCCCACGGAGAGCGCAACGCTTTTTCTGAGAACCACAAAATAATTAAAAGCACACTGGCGAACAAAACCATATAACACAGCTTGACGAAAATACTGGAGAAGGTCACCGGGTTAGCCCCAAGTTGCGCACACAAATCCAGAAACCATTGCGTCTGTTGCAGGTCCACTTCATAGGGCACCGGCCGCGGCAACCCAGTTACGTTTTTTACACCTCGGGTTAACCAGTCTTCATGCTTGAGCACAGCAACAATAATTTCAGAAATTCCCAATGTAGCGATAGCCAGATAATCTGCACGCAGCCCAAGTGTAATTTTTCCAACAACCCAAGCAGCGGCACCGGCAAAAATGCCACCCACTGGCCACGCCAGAATAATCGGTAAACCCAAGCCACCCAGATAACCGGTGGATGCCGGGTTAACTTTTTCAATAGCAGCCGTTGCCGGATCGAGAAATGCACGCACAGCCCATGAGCCAGCCAGTACCACGATAAACAACGCTAATAGGCGAAACGATTTGCCTTCAAGTGCACGGTAGGTAAAAACAGCGGCAACAATGGTTATCGCTGCTAACACCAAGCTAACCAGGACCCCCACACCACCGGCAGACCAAGCCTCCTGCACCGGCGACACAGAAATTATCATTGCAGCCAAACCACCCATGGCAGCAAACCCCATAATTCCGACGTTAAATAGCCCGGCATAACCCCACTGTATGTTGACACCTAGTGCCATCACCGCTGAAATAATGCACAAGTTAGTAATGGTTAGTGCGACATTCCAACTCTGAGTTTGCCCCACCAAAACGATAAGGCCCAGCATAATGGCGAAGTACAGTACATTACGATTAAACATGGCTAAACCCCCGTACCTTTAAATATGCCGGTTGGCCTGAATAACAGCACCAATAGCAAAATGACGAAGCTCACTGCAAATTTATAGTCGGTAGACAACAACTGAATTAAGCCATCGGCTTTCCAGTCTTCAGGCATTAAGTAGCCCGCAAATTTTTTGTAGGCATAAGTCACCAGTATTTCCGAAAAAGCGATAACAAACCCCCCAGCAATTGCGCCCAAGGGGTTTCCTAAACCACCCACAATTGCGGCTGCAAAGATAGGTAACAGCAATTGGAAATAAGTGAACGGTTTAAACGATTTATCCAGACCGTATAGCGTGCCGGCAATGGTTGCCAATGCCGCGGCAATAATCCAGGTAACAGCAACGACTTTGTCCGGGTTTATGCCGGATAACAAGGCTAAATCTTCGTTGTCTGAATAGGCGCGCATGGACTTTCCTGTGCGCGTTTTATTTAAAAACCAAAACAACAAAGCTACCACAACAATCATTGTAACAACCGTAATGCCCTGGCTCACCTTGATAGAGATACCTTCAGATAAACCAGTGAGCCGTTTAAATTCACGGGCTTTAATAATGAAGCGTTCACCATCGGCAAAATTTTGATCGTCCGGCCCAATGATGAATCGAACAATACCGTTAAAAACAAACATGACCCCAACAGATGCAATGAGGTAGATAACAGGATCTGCTTTCTGTTTACGGTAAAAGCGATAAACAACCCGATCGCTAACAAGCACAAAAGCAGAACAAATAACAATCGCAAAAGGTAAAGCCAACAACGCGGTTGGTAAAGGACCAAAACTGATTCCCATCGATTGAAACCACCACGTGATCAGTATGGTGCACATTGTGCCCAAGGCCATCGTATCGCCATGCGCAAAATTCGAAAAGCGTAAGATACCGAATACGATAGTGACGCCCAATGCACCCAGTGCCAGTTGACTGCCATAAGCAATGGCGGGCACAAACACAAAATTAGCCATCAACGCTAAAGCATTAAGAATGTTATCCATCTTATCCTCCAAGAAAACTACGTCGAACTTCAGGATCATTCATCAATGCTTTACCCGTATCTGTAAACCGGTTTCGGCCTTGTACCAGTACATAGCCTTTGTCAGCTATGTTTAATGCCTGGCGAGCATTTTGTTCTACCATTAGTATCGAAATACCGGTTTGCGCTACTTCGATAATTCGATCAAACAATTCATCCATAACAATCGGCGACACACCGGCTGTGGGTTCATCGAGCATCAATAAACTGGGCTTGGTCATCAAGGCCCTACCAACCGCCACCTGCTGGCGTTGACCGCCCGAGAGCTCACCCGCGTTCTGTGCACGCTTGTCTTTTAAAATTGGAAACAGATCGAATACTTGGTCCATCGTTTCCTGAATATCGTCTCGGCGTAAAAATGCGCCCATTTCTAAATTTTCTTCAACCGACATAGATGGAAAGACGTTGCTGGTTTGTGGTACAAACGCCATACCCTTTGCCACTCTGTCTTGTGGCGACAGAGAAGTGATATCTTCACCATCGAGCACCACCCTACCCGTATGAATTTGCAACATGCCGAACACAGCCTTCATTGCAGTGGATTTACCCGCGCCGTTAGGGCCAACAATGACGGCGATTTCACCTTTGTCTACGGAGATGGTGCAGTCGTGCAAAATATCAGCACCGCCATAACCGCCAGTCATACCTTCGCCAGTAAGAAAACTCATGACGCTACCTTATTTTTCAAACCGGTTCCTAAATAAGCTTCTATCACTTGCTCATTTGCCTTTATTTCATCGAGCGTGCCTTCAGCCAATACAGTTCCCTCTGCCATAACAATAACCGGATCACATAACTTGCCGATGAAGTCCATATCGTGCTCGATTACACAGAATGTATACCCACGCTCTTTATTCAGTCTTAAGATGGCATCACCAATGGTATTCAGCAATGTTCTGTTTACACCGGCACCCACTTCATCCAGGAAAACAATTTTTGCGTCTACCATCATGGTTCGCCCCAACTCAAGCAACTTTTTCTGGCCACCCGATAAGTTTCCTGCAATTTCATCAGCCACATGGCTGATCTGCAAAAACTCTATGACTTCATTGGCTTTAGCAATAACGCTTTCTTCTTGCTCACGTACTTGTTTGGAACGAAACCACACGTCCCACAAAGACTCTCCGGGTTGATTCCCTGGCACCATCATTAAGTTTTCACGCACCGTTAAAGAGGAGAACTCATGCGCAATCTGAAACGTTCTTAGCATGCCTTTGTGGAATAACTCGTGTGGTGGCAAACCGGTTATGTCTTCACCGTCCAGATACACCGCACCACCACTGGGTTCATGCACACCGGCAATCACATTAAATAGCGTGGTCTTACCAGCCCCATTCGGCCCAATCAAACCTGTGATAGATCCAGTTTCGATTTGCAAGGAGGCGTTATTGACAGCGGAGAAGCCACCAAACTTCTTACTCAAAGATTCAACTTTAATCATGGGTGTTTAATTCAAGTCAGCAATACAGAACTAAAAACGGCCCGTCATGCGGGCCGCCCAACGCTTAATCCAAGTTAAGCTGTTTTTGTAGTCCGATTAGCGATATCGAACTGTGCTCAATGCACCGTCTTTAATTTCAATTTCACGGTAGTTACCAGCACTCTCACCCGCACCAATCAGCTCAACATTAGAAGCGCCAACATAGTCGATGTCGCCACCTGAAGCTAAGATCTCCAGCGCTTTGCCCAGCTCACCCGGTAAGATTTTTTCACCTGGTGCATTGGCAACGTCCATTACTGAATCTTTGTATTTTTGCGGATCAGTAGAACCGGCCGCTTGCATGGCCAACATAATAAGCGCAGCAGCATCATAACTTTCTGCGGCGAACGGTGAGGTTGCATCGTAGCCATTGGCCATTTCGACCAACTTGCCAGCACCTTCACTATCAGTACCTGGCGCTTGGCCAAAAGAACCGTTTAGGTCGGGACCAATGGCTTCTGGCAGAGCGTCGCCCACCATGCCGTCAGGTAGTACGAAGGTGTCAAACGCATCAGTATCCAAAGACGACTGAATAATACCTTTACCACCTTGATCAATATAACCAGCAACCACTAGGGCTTCACCACCAGCTGACGCCAAAGCACCTACTTCCGCAGAGTAATCCGCCTTACCATCTTCATGCGCTGCTGAAATTGTTACTGAACCACCTGCTGCTTCATAAGCTGCTTGAAACGCATCAGCCAAACCTTTGCCGTAATCGTTATTTGTGTAAGTCAGTGCAACTTCTTTTATACCGCGCTCCATAATGATTTCAGTCATTACAACACCTTGACGAGCATCAGAAGGGGCTGTTCTGAAAAACAAACCATCATCTTCAATAGTAGATAATGCTGGTGAGGTCGCCGATGGAGAAATCATAACCATGCCGTTTGGCTTCGCTACGTTGGTTAGTGCAGCTGTAGTAACACCGGAGCAATCACCACCAACAACACCTCTAACATTTTCAGAAGTGATCAATCTTTCGATGGCAGCAGTAGCGGCAGCAGCATCAACACAGGTTGTGTCTGCACGAATTGCCTGAACCGTGGTGCCACCCAGTAGTTTGCCAGAAGCATTAACTTCGTTAACAGCTTCTTCAGCGGCAGGTGCCATGTTGGCAACCAAAGATTCAATAGGACCAGTTAGCCCAAGAAATACACCCAGCGTAATTTCGTCTGCGGACGCAACGCTCGATACGCTTGCGATACTCGCAGCAACCGCCGTTGATACAATCAGTTTTTTCATATTTATTCTCTCAAGTAGTAGCGCATTTAAAATGCATCAATATATTTTTCAACCACTTAATTTTGATGTTGGTGAATACAGTAGTTAAAATTCCAGACCACACTAGGTTCATGTCGAGCATTCTCACATCCCGTTGAAGAATTTTAAGGCGATACACCACCTACAATAAGAACTCAGTTTAAGCCTCTCGTTTTCGACCAGTTCTCATATATTCTTGCGTCATTGCATTGTCACCGCAAACCGTTCAGCGTGTCACGGCGAAAGTTTAGCACTTAGCCACCTTTAGGTGCGAGCATGCTGGTGCGCATAATTGAGCCACAACCGGCGTTTACGGGTGCTGATTGGTACAATGGAGAAATGTCTAAGACCACGCACACACCCATGATGCAGCAATATTTGCGCATCAAGGCAAAACACCCAAATTCGTTGCTGTTTTATCGGATGGGCGATTTTTACGAGCTTTTCTACGATGACGCCAAAACAGCCTCTCAGATTCTCGATATCACGTTAACGGCACGCGGCAAAAATGGCGCAAATGCTGTCCCAATGGCAGGGATTCCCTACCATGCGGCCGATAACTACCTGGGCAGGCTGGTTAAACGTGGTTTAAGTGTGGCCATTTGCGAACAGGTGGGGGAAGTGACCGGCAAGGGTCCGGTAGAGCGCGATGTCGTGCGAATAATCACGCCAGGCACACTCACCGAAGAAGTACTGTTACCGGCCAGTGAAGTTGCACTGTTAGTGTGCATCAGCGAACAAAGTGGTCGCTTTGGGCTGGCTGCTCTCGATATCGCTGGTGGCGATTTTAGCGTACAAGAAGTCGATTCTAGACAATCTCTGCAAGCCGAAATTGCCCGCCTATCACCTGCAGAACTGCTATTCAGTGAAGGTAGCGCACTAATTAATGCTTTTGAAGGAATACCCAAAAAAACCCGATCACCCTGGTTGTTCGATGCGCAAAGCTGCCGCGATCTGCTGCTCGAACATTTTGAAACAAAACATTTGCAAGCATTCGGTTGCGAAGATATGCCATTGGCTATCGCCGCAGCGGCCGTCGCATTAGGTTACGCAAGAGAGACACAAGTCAGTGCCTTAAAACAGCTAAACCAATTGCGGGTAGAACGGGCTGATAACACGGTTTTACTAGACCCAGGCACAAGACGGCATTTGGAACTAACGCAAAGTATGAGCGGTAATCCGGCGCATTCGTTATTTCACACCATCAACTACACAGCCAACCCCATGGGCACGCGATTGCTGCGAAATTGGTTACACAGCCCTACACGTGATGTTGCAGTAATAACCCAACGGCAAAACGCCATCACTGTTTTACTCAAACACAGTTTGTTCGAATCGCTCAGCCCGTTGCTCAAACAAGTGCACGACATTGAGCGTATTCTTACGCGAATACATTTATCCAGTGTTCAGCCCCGCGAACTTGAGCGGCTGCGTCTGAGTTTGGCCGTGTTACCTGAGATAGAAAGCTTACTAAGCTCACATCAAGAGAGCTATCTCAACACGTTAACGGCCCCGCTGGCAGTCCAATTGAATGCCAACGCCTTACTCTCAAAAGCGATTGTTGAAAACCCACCGACCATCATCAGAGACGGTGGCTTTATTGCACAAGGCTACGACGAAGAACTCGATGCATTAAAAAAACTCAGCGCCAATGCCAATGATTTTCTGGAAGCTATGGAAAAGCGCGAGCGCGAAGCCACCGGAATCAGCTCTTTAAAAGTTGGCTATAACCGTGTACATGGTTTTTACATTGAAACCAATCGGCAGCAAACACCGCCAGAACACTATATTCGACGACAAACCTTGAAGAGCACAGAGCGCTACATAACGCCAGAACTTAAAGAACACGAAGACAAAGTACTGGGCGCAAAAGAAAAAGCGTTGGCACGTGAAAAAGCCCTCTACACCACTTTACTTTCTTTGCTGACACCTGAACTGCCGGCATTGCGTGCGATAGCTAGTGCCATCGCTCAATTAGATTCACTTAATAGCATGGCCAATTGCGCTTATAGGCTCGACTGGAATAAGCCAGAATTAGTAGAAGCAGTGGGTATGCGCGTTGATGCTGGTCGTCATCCGGTAATCGAAGCGCTCAGCGATGAACCCTTTGTAGCCAATCCGCTGCACCTCGATGCTAAAACGCGCATGCTGTTAATTACAGGGCCGAACATGGGTGGTAAATCTACCTTCATGCGACAAAACGCGCTGATTGCTCTGCTGGCACACATCGGCAGTTATGTACCCGCTCAAGCTGCTCAAATAGGGCCTATTGATCGCATATTCACTCGTATTGGTGCCTCCGACGATTTAGCCAGTGGTCAGTCAACTTTTATGGTAGAAATGACCGAAGCGGCGAACATTTTAAGAAATGCAACAAACAACAGCCTCGTGCTCATGGATGAAATTGGCCGTGGCACGAGCACCTACGATGGACTTTCTCTAGCCTCTGCTTGTGCCCAACATTTAGCCGTTGAGAACAAAGCCATGTGCTTGTTCGCCACTCACTATTTTGAACTTACTGAACTGGCGCAAACGCAGCAAGGCATTGCGAATGTGCATTTAGATGCTGTAGAACACGACGGCAATATTGTGTTCATGCACCAAATAAAAACAGGTGCCGCTAACAAGAGTTACGGGATTCAGGTAGCACAACTTGCAGGCTTACCCACGAAGGCGTTACAAACAGCTAAAACGATCTTACAGGCACTTGAGTCAGACAATAACCCAATAAAAAACCTGCCTGCCGCAACACCGGTTAATACCCCCATTACAGCCAATAAGTCGGCGCAAACTGCACCTGATATTACTGGTGATACAACCAGTGTATCAATCACAAATTCTCATAATGCCATAATCGATACGCAACAGATCGTGCCAGATTCAGGCAAAATCCAGATGGAACTGTTCACTAACACAGATAGATTCGCGCAAATGTTATGTGCATTGGATATCGACGAAATTAGCCCACGGGCGGCGCTGGATAAGCTTTATGAACTCCAGTCCATGGCAAAGTCAGAGTAAAATTATGATCAAAACTGTTTCCTCTTTCATGACACTGGGCTTTTGCCCGTGCTACCGTTAGAAAATGATCTCATTCAAACGCGTTGGCTTACTCGTCAAAATTAACGACGAATCTGTAGCACCCACCATCAGTGCCGTGCAGGAGCGTATGGCTGCTCTTGGTGTCGAATCTTTGCTCTCTCACAGCATGGAAGGGCTTGTTGATAACCAAAAAACCGTCTCTATCGATGAAATAGGTCAGAATTGCGACCTCGCCATCGTTATCGGCGGCGATGGCACCTTATTGCACGCCGCTCGCGACCTCGTTGACTACGATGTCCCTATCGTTGGTGTGAACCGGGGCCGTCTAGGCTTTCTGGTGGATATTCCCCCAAACGAGAAAGGGCTCGACCAGCTCGAAGCGGTTATCAAAGGGCAATACATCGAAGAAAAACGCATTATGTTGCATACTCGGATTTTGCGCGAAGGCGAATGTGTTAACAGTGCTTATGCGTTCAATGACACCATTGTGCGCGTGCGCGATGTACTACAAATCATGGACTTCGACATCACCATAGACGATGTTCTGGTTACCCATCAAAGAGCGGACGGGTTAATCGTTGCCACGCCGTCCGGTTCAACCGCCTACGCATTGTCGAACGGTGGCCCAATTGTTGGCCCCAGTGTCGACGCCGTTGTGCTACAACCCATATGCCCGCATACATTAACCAGCCGAGCACTTATGGTTGATGCAAAAAGCAGAATTCGCATGCACCTGTGGGACGATCAAATGCTCGAAGCCCAGGTGGTTTGCGACGGACAAGTTTACATGGACGCTACCTTAGGCGACATGATAGAAGTGCGTTGCATGGAAAAGCGCGTCAGGCTACTACACCCTGAAACCTACGACTACCATCGTGTGCTCAGAGAAAAACTCAATTGGGCCTAACTAGCTGCACATACAATGCTTGAACACCTGCATATCCGACACTTCGCCATCATCGATGAAACCGAGGTCGAATTAGGCACGGGCATGACAGCCCTCACCGGTGAAACCGGTGCAGGAAAATCAATTTTACTCGATGCATTGGGTATGGTTACCGGTGAACGCGCCAGCATCGATAACATTCAACAAGGGCAAGAACGCGCAGAAGTTACCGCATCGTTCGACACAGACAACTTAAAGTCGGTTAATGAGTGGCTCAAGCAAAACGATCTGGACGATAACGACAGCTGCGTACTAAGACGCATCATAAACCGCAAAGGTAAAACGCGCTCCAGCATTAACGGCACGCCGGTATCGCTACAAACATTGAAAACGCTTGGCCAGCAGCTACTGAGCATTCATGGTCAAAACCAGCATCAACAGTTAACATCGGCAGCGGATCAACGTGCCCTTCTCGATCAATTCACGCAAAGCCCGTTGATCAAGCAAGTAGCGGAGAGTTACGATGCCTGGCAGGCGGCACAAGCAAAGCTGGAAGAACATCAGCAATCGGCGCAAGCACGACAACACCGCCTTGACCTTGTGCAGTTCCAATTACAAGAGTTCGATGCTTTAGACTCAGGTGGCGTCAGTCATAGCGACATCGAAGCTGAACATCGCTGGCTCGCCAATGCAGAACGGCTTATTCAGTTAGGTGAAACGGCCTGCACAGCGTTAAGCAGTAACGAGTCATCAAACAGTACGGCCAACACTGCCGCCGACGAACAAGTGGCTAACGCCATAGTCGCATTAAACGAACTGGTTAACATCGATGAGCGTGTGCAAGAAGCACTCGACCTTGTAGAGTCTGCACATATTCAAATTAGCGAAGCGTCGATGTTGGTGCGCAATCATATCAGCGCAATGGAACACGACGGCAATCGCTTGCAATGGCTGGACGAGCGTTTATCCGTACTGCATAAGCTATCGAAAAAACACCTGGTTGAACTCAGTGAATTGGATGCGGTTGAACAAACGTTAAGAGATGAATACGACTTACTAAGCTCACCCGCTATGCAGCCCGACGCTTTGCAGGCAGAAGCCGACGCATTAAAACTGGTGTATCAGGCGCAAGCCGTAAAATTGAGCAAATTGCGCCAAAGAACCGCGAAAAAATTGTCAAAAACCATCACTGAATCGATGCAGCAACTAGCCATGGAAGGTGGTGTTTTTGAAATAACGGTTACTGCCGATAAAACCGCTTACTCACGGCACGGCCAAGACCACATCGTGTTCAATGTTAGCCCTAATCCCGGCGTAAACCCCGCACCATTATCCAAGGTTGCATCCGGTGGTGAGTTATCGCGAATTAGCTTATGTATTCAATTAGCCGTTATTGATACCCAACCAGTACAAACCTTAATCTTTGATGAAGTTGATGCTGGTATTGGTGGCGCCGTTGCACAAACTGTTGGACATCGTTTACGCCAAGTGGGCAATGTTGCACAAGTGTTGTGTGTAACGCACTTACCGCAAGTTGCGTCACAAGCACATCAACACTTACTGGTGAGTAAGCAAGTTGTTAAAGGCAAAACCAGTACAGCACTAACAACGCTTACCAAGAAGCAAACCGAAGATGAAATTGCCCGGATGTTGGGTGGTGCAAAGCTTACAAAGAAAAGCCGGCAACATGCCAAAGAAATGTTGGAAAGTGCCGGCACCGCGTAAACGCTTAGCAGTTATTGATAGCTTTTGAGGCTGCGATTAATTTCTACCGGCCATAACACCACCATCAGTATCCCAAATAGCGCCGGTTACCCAACTGGCCTGATCACCCAATAAGAAACTCACCACACTGGCAACATCTTCGGGTGTGCCAATTCTGCCAATCGGGTGGAAGCTATTAAACGTTGCAAGCGTTTCATCAATAGCACTTGGCTCTATAAACGACTCGTATATCGGTGTTTTTACAACCGCCGGAGATACCGCATTTACACGAATATTCGAACCAGCCAATTCCATTGCCATGTGCTGAGTCAGCGCGTGTAAACCTGCTTTGGCCATAGAATAGGCGGAAGACGGTGTTGCCATGACTGCCTGCTTAGCCCACATGGAACCGATGTGCACCACACTACCACCGCCATGATCTGCCATATTTTTAACCACGGCTTGCGATACAAAAAACGCCGACTTATTTAAATGCATGTAGCTGTCATAGTCGCTTTCACTGTGTGCCAAAAAAGGTGTAGGAGAGAATTTACCGGCAGCATTCACAAAATACTTAAAGTGTGCGGGCGAACGCGCAAGGTGTTGTATTAGCTGTTCAACTTCGCCCGCATCATAAAGATTCACCTGCACCGTGCTAACAGTGCCAAAAGCTGCAAGTTCACGCTCTGCCGATTCCAGTTTCGCAGCGCTGCTACCAGCAATAAGCGTATCGATGCCCTGCTCAAGCAACTGTTTTGCGACCGCCAAGCCAATACCGCTGCTGCCACCGAGAATTAATGCCGTTACTGAATTACTGTGTTCCATAGTGTTAAGTCCATAACTGTTTATGTAAGATGTGGACGTAGCTTACGAAACTCAGCGGCCTGTTAAAAAGTACGCACAAACTGGTGCAGTAGGTACTTATTGGTACATATTGATGAAAAACCAAGAAAAAATATTTTCAAGAAAATCTTTGCCTGAACGTAGTGCGCGCATGGTGGAAACTATTTATGGCTGCAAGTGGTCACTAACCGTTTACCAACTTTTAGCGAATGGCATTAACCGGCCGGGTGCCATGGTGAGTAGCGTTGAAGGACTATCAACCAAAGTTCTCAATGAATGCCTACAAAAAAATATAAAGTTTGGCATTCTCGAACGCATCAGTTTTAACGAAGTGCCACCCAAGGTTGAATATAAAGTAACAGCATTCGGTAACAAGTTCATTCGTATTCTCGATGAGCTTGAAAAATTACAATCTGAAATAAACGAAGAGCTATGAGCAAATTAATTGATCTGAGCCACACAGTGACCGAAGGGCTTGTAACCTATAAAGGTTTGCCAGCACCTATTATTTGCGACTTCCTCAGCAGGGAAGCATCCAAAGACCTTTATGAAGACGGCACAACGTTCCAAATTGGAAAAATCGAAATGTGTTCTAACACGGGCACCTACATCGACTCCCCGTTTCACCGCTATGAAGAGGGCAAAGATCTCTCACAGCTCGACCTCGCCTCTGTGGCCAGTTTAGAGGGCGTTAAGGTGGTTATCGAAGCAGGCGTTTCGGCTATCGATAAAAACTATTTTGAAAATATCGATGTGAAAGGTAAAGCGGTTTTAATACAGACGGATTGGTCTTCACACTGGAATACCGAGCAATACTACGAAAACCATCCGTTTGTGACTGAACAAGCCGCGCTCTATTTGAAAGAACAAGGTGTTGTACTTGTGGGTATCGACTCCTACAACATCGACGACACCAACGGTAAGGCCCGGCCCGTGCACACTGTTTTGCTGGGCGCAGAAATTTTGATCGTAGAGCACATGTGTAATTTAAGCCAAGTGCCTAGCAACGGGTTTAAGTTTTACGCGGTGCCCGTTAAGGTTGAGGGCATGGGAACCTTTCCAGTTCGGGCGTTTGCGCAAATTGGCAACTAGAAAAATCGGTATAGCTTAATAAGCAACTCGCACTGGCAACTGGCAATGGTTCTATTTTGATTTGTCGTTGTAAATGCCGTACAGGATAATTTTGTGATCAGTTAGGCTGTAGCCCAGTTCAGCCGCAATTTCGAGCAGGCGTTTCTCTATTTGCTCGTCTTTGAATTCAGACACTTTGCCGGTTTTCATGCAAACGATATGATCATGGTTGTCGCCAGTATCGAGTTCGAAAATGGCCTGACCACCATCAAAATGATGCCGGGTGACCAATCCAGCCGCCTCAAACTGTGTTAGCACCCGGTACACCGTGGCCAAGCCAATGTCACTTCCCTGTTTCAATAAGGCCTTGTAGACGTCCTCAGCGCTCAGGTGATGTTGTTCGGCGTTTTCCAGAATTTCCAGAATACTCACGCGCGGTAAAGTGACCTTTAGCCCGGCGTTTTTGAGATCTCTTGATGATGTTGTTTGTGTCATGTCAGTTTTGCAACAACGTGATTGTGAGCAGGTTTGGATAGGCTTTGCTAAAGTATACCAATAGATAGGCTTTCTTCAGGAATATCCGCTTTGCGAATTCTTTCAACGTTACTTCTTTGCATCCTGCTCAGTGCCTGTGGTGGCGATCCATTCTGGCTTCCGCGCGCCGACAGAATCACCATACAGCAAGGAAATTTACTGTCTGAGCGTCAGCTTGAGTCGGTAAAAATCGGTATGAACAAGACAACCGTGCGTAATTTGCTTGGTTCGCCTGTGTCCAGCTCACCTTTCCACGAAAACCGTTGGGATTATATCTATACGCGAGGCCCAGCGGGCTCCGCCGTTGTTGCTAAAAAGCTGGTGGTCTATTTTGAGAACGATAATGTCTCCAAACTGGACGACAACGCCGACGAGCAATCCGGCGAATTGCCAGAACACCGCAACTGGTGGGAAGTGTTATTTCCGCCCAAACGGGAAAAATCAGTGCTTTGAGGCCGCCCGTTGGCGACGCCACTCTTTTGGGTCTTGCTGCAGCGGCCGATACACTTCAACCCTATCGCCGCTTTCTAATATTTGGTCGTCTTTAACCTGACGACCAAAAATGCCAATAGGCACATCCACCGCCGCTAAACCTGCTTCAGCCAACTTTAACCCTTGTTGCTCAGCCAACAACACCGCCTGACGGGCACTGCAGGCGGGCCCTGTTTCCAAATGAATTAGCAGCTGATGCTCTGGCAAGGCCAGCACCACGCACACCTTTATAGCGGCTTCGAGTTGATCGCCGGCTAGTTTTTGGGCGGACTCAGCCACCGCCTGCCCCGTTTTGCGCCTGCGCGCGGGTGATAAACGCATTTACGATTGAATCGCAAACCCGGTTAAACGCCGGGCTAATCAATGTAGCCACCATGGCGCTGGAAAATTCAAAATCTACACTGAGTTCAATTTTGCAGGCGGTGTCCGATAACGGCGTAAACCGCCAAGTACCATCCAAATGCTTGAAAGGGCCGTCTTGCAACGCCATATGAATAGACTGATGTTCAACTAGCGTGTTAACCGTGGTGAAGCTAGACTGAGGCATGTAACGGCTGATAGACACAGAAGCCACTTGTCGTTGTTTATCGGCTTCAAGCACCGCCGCACCACTACACCACGGTAGAAACTCCGGGTAGCGATCGACATCACAAACCAGTTCGTACATCGCCTGGGCGCTTTGCTCAACCAAAGCAGATCGGGAAATTATCGGCATAATCGTTTTACAGCGCACACAAAGTTTATAATATCCGAATGGCCAAGAAAAAGAAGAAAAATCCAAGCGGCGGCGGCAGTATCATCGCACGAAATAAGCGCGCCACCTACGACTACAAAATCGACGAAAAATTTGAGGCTGGTGTTGTGCTTCAGGGTTGGGAAGTTAAAAGCCTGCGCGAAGGTAAAGTACAGCTGGTTGATGGCTATGTGCAAATTTATAAAATGGAAGCCTGGCTGTATGGCTGTAATATCACGCCACTCATTTCGGCGTCTACGCACTCCGTACCTGACTTAAAACGCCGTCGTAAATTATTGCTGCACCGCAGAGAATTGGCAAAACTCATCGGTGCGGTTGAACGCAAAGGTTACGCTATCGTGGCCATGTCAATGTACTGGAAAAATGGCCGAGTAAAAATTGAAATTGGCTTGGGTAAGGGTAAAAAGGAATTTGATAAACGCGCCACCATTAAAGACCGTGATTGGCAGCGCGACAAGCAGCGCGTTGTGCGTGTGCACTAACGCTTAATGGAACGCGGTTATCATTAAGCGGACGATTAAGCGGACGGTTCTGCCGATTCAACACCATCCAGACTTAACCAAACACAACCGTCACCCGCTTCTTTTTGTAGCTTCGACAGCCATGCTTCGTGCGCGGCCAGCTCTGAGTCATCGGCTTTCACAACGCGTAAATTAGTGTTGCTCAGTTTGACGGCATCGCTTTGTTCGGTTTTCGATTGCTCGCGCTCTTCGTCGAGTATTAACGCGGTTTGTCCACCGGTCATGCGTAAATACACATCGGCCAGAATTTCGGAGTCGAGCAATGCACCGTGCAAGGTTCGATGACCATTGTTGACGCCTAATCGCTTACACAAAGCATCCAGACTGTTGCGCTGCCCGGGGTATTGTTTGCGTGCCATCGCAAGGGTATCGGTGACAACGCACTCGTCACTGAGTTTGAACGGCCGTCCCACTAAACTGAATTCGTTCTCCAGAAAACCAACATCGAACGGTGCATTGTGTATGACCAACTCAGCACCGGTTAGGTAGTTATAAAGCTCTTCGGCAATTTCTTCAAAGCGCGGTTTATCCACCAAGAACTCATTGGAAATACCGTGCACTTCGATAGCACCGATATCAATTTCCCGATCAGGTTGTAAATAAATATGCAGATTGTTACCCGTTAAACGCCGTTCCTGCATTTCAACGCAACCGATCTCAATCACACGATGACCGGTTTTAGGGTCGAGGCCAGTGGTTTCAGTGTCGAGTACGATTTGACGACTCATGATTTAACCGGCGGCATTTCATCAATGCCCTTATTGGCAAGATCGTCGACACGTTCGTTGTCTACATGCCCACTATGACCTTTCACCCAACGCCATTCGATGGTATGACGCTGCGACAGCTCATCAATCTGTTGCCACAGGTCAACATTTTTGACCGGTTTTTTAGCTGCCGTCATCCAACCTTTACGCTTCCAACCCTGCAGCCACTCAGTAATACCTTTGCGCACATATTGAGAGTCGGTGGTGAGTACAACATCGCTTTCGTTTTTTAGCGCCGATAAGGCTTTCACAACAGCCGTCATTTCCATACGATTATTGGTGGTGTGCGCTTCTCCACCATAGAGTTCTTTCTCGTGTTTGCCGGCGCGCAACAACGCACCCCAACCACCGGGCCCGGGGTTTCCCCGACAAGCGCCGTCGGTGTAGATTTCAATGCGGGACATTTAACTAACGATTACCTTTTTTTTCATGTGTGTCATTGGCGCGCGAACGTTCAGAGATGCTGGCTAAACTGCCAACAGTTAAACCGGTTCGTTTTTTACGCCATTGTAAACGCGTCATGGTCATCGGGATGGTTTGTTTTCTGGCCTGTAAAACATAAAGGCCACCCAAACCGCCAAGCCAAGGTTGCAATCGCTCAACTTTGCGTAAGCGAGACAGAATGCGTTCACTGTTTATCGGCGGTCGAATATACATGGCTTCGCTGTACATCACGCGATAATTTAGCACCGACAGCCAATCTTTAATGCGTTGCCGAAAATAAAAACGTCCGTTCCAAGGTGCTTTTTTACTCCAAGCGCTGAGCAGGTGTCGCAGCCCGAATACACTGATCGGGTTAAAGCCAATAACAATGAGCTGGCCATCTTCGGTGAGCACTCGATCGGCTTCGCGCAAAGCCTGATGGGGGTTTGAGCAGAAGTCCAGCGTGTGGAAAAAAATCACCACTTTCATGGTATCGCTGGCTATGGGTAGATGTAGCACATCGGCATGAATGTCGGCCGGCATGCCCGGCGCATCCAGCAACAGTCGGCGATGTATGCCAGTACTTGCCAAAAAATCACGTTCGGGGTCGAATTGGCCAATTTGCATGCCTTGATAGCCAAAAATGCCGACCAATTGCTCACTTAAGCGCGATTCGAGCTCATCGAGGATAGACTGACCGAGCGCTGATGAGTACCATTGCGCTAAAGGGCGTTGAGCTTCGAGCCATATTGGGGCCTGACGTAAATTAAGTTTCATGAATTTCCTTAACTTCGAAAAAGCAACAATGACGCGACTAGCGCATCAGCATGGCCGGCAAAAATGGCTCCAACTCGGCCATACCAGTATAGCCCCGTTACTACTGCTCTCAGCAAGCACATTTAGCCTTACAGCGCTTGCTCAAAGCGAGCAACTGCAACTAAAGCTGCCTGAGCTGGGCAATTCTGCCGAAGATGATCGCCAAATGCTGCGAGAAATCAGCGACTCTCATGTACACGGCCAACCAATCGATGCCCCCGCAAGTCAGAAGGTATTGCCGGTAAAGCCAAATTCAAAGCCTGCATCAGAATCGAAAATAGCGGCCGCGCTCGCTAACGAGCAAAGCAATGACGACGTTATAGCAAAAGATTCAGCAAACGCCGCTGCAACAGCGGTTAAAACGCCCAACAATATCGCAGAAATAACACCAACACCTGCCAGCGCCGAAAATCCGGATGCTTTGGCCGCCGCAGCCGAACTTGCCAACAGCGAATTGCATACTGAGCGCAGCAAAGCCATTAACGATCCAAATGCCAGCGTTTGGGATGTTATTCGCGCCAGCAACCGTTTGCCGCTAAAACAAACCGAACGTGTTCAGTTTTACACTGAACAATACGAGCGCGAAGCCAAATGGATTAGCAAAATTCTGGTTCGCGGACAACCGTTTCTGGCCCATCTGGTGCAATCGCTCGACAACCGCTTTATGCCCGTTGAGCTGGCCTTGTTACCGGCTATTGAAAGTGGCTTTATCACCGATGCAAAAAGTAGCGGCAACGCCGCAGGCCTGTGGCAGATTGTACCGATCACCGCGCGTGAAATTGGCATTGAACGCAACGAATGGTTTGACGGCCGCAGAGACATCATTATTTCAACCCGTGCGGCTATTGATTACCTCAGCTACCTGAATGCCGAGTTCAATGGCGACTGGGAACTCACCTTAGCGGCCTATAACGCCGGTCCTGGTCGCGTGCGCGCCGCAGTTCGTAAAAATAAGAAAGCCAACTTACCCACCGATTTTTGGTCGCTTGATTTACCGCAGGAAACCAAAAATTATTTACCGAAAATGATTGCGCTAATAAAGCTCATTAAGAATTCGGCGGCTATCGGTCTCGACATTCCCAAGGTCAGCATGGAACAGGCGTTTGAATCGATCAACATTGGGCATCGCTTTAGTCTGGACAAAGCAGCAGAGCTTGCCAATATCGATAAAAACCTATTACAAAGTCTGAATGCCGGATTAATTTACGGCATTACCGGCCCTAAAGGGCCACACAACCTACTGATACCGGTAGGTACCGGAGATCGTTTTCAAGAAGCTTTTGCTAACGTAAACAAACAAACGCTTTTTTACGAACCACGGACCCATGAAGTGGCCTCGGGTGACACAATTAGTAGCATTGCTTTGCAATACGGCACTAGCCAGCGCGAGATCATGAGAATTAACAACCTCGACAACACACGAATTCGTATCGGCCAAAAGCTTGCCGTTCTCGATGCGAAAAACATGAGCAACACGCAAGTTGAATATGAAGTAGCGATCGGCGACACATTGTCCGACATTGCCCAACGTTTCTCTGTGTCACTGGCCGACATTTCCAGTGACGATGGCAAACCACTCGACCCTAGTTTGATTCACCCCGGTGACAAACTAAAAATTTCATTAAAAGACGGCGAATCTGGCTAAATTTTCGCCAATTTAACGTCACACATTGCACATAAACAAGACAAACAAAAATAATTGATACCCTGTTATGAAATGCCTTTAGAATAGGGCTGTACAAATGGCTTGGTTGACCTAAGCAACTGAAATGTCAATAATAAGAACGTTAGTTTGCACGGTATAAAGCAATCGCAGAAAGGCTTACCGTTAGCACTCGAAAGGACACTAAATGACCACAATCATTGTTACAGACGAAGACAACGAAATCGATGAATTCGAGTTCGAGAGCGAACAGTCTGTTATCAGCATTGGACGGCGATCTACCAACGATGTCTGTATTTCAAATCTGGCTGTTAGCGGATTACATGCACGCATTACCATTGATGGTGATAGTGCACGGGTTGAAGATTTAAACAGTACCAATGGCACTTACGTCAATGGCCGATTGATCAGTCGTCAACTACTGGATTCCGGCGACGAAATTGTTATTGGTAAAGCACGAGTTAGCGTACAACTACCCGCGGCGCTACAAACAGAACCTGCGCAAGTAGCAGCAGCTGAAGTACCCACGGCTGAAATACTCGAAGAAGAACACCCTCGCGCTGCCGCTAATCAGGCGGCCAACGAGTTATCTCAAGCGAACGACCAGTTCGATGCAAGTTTTAATGACGACGACAGCTTCATTGAAGAGAACTTCAACGAATCTGATAACAACCATCCCATCGACGATGCGCCAGACGATCAACCCATGACATTGTCTGAAAAAGCCAAACTGGCTTTGGGTCGTAATAAAGCACCACGACCAACACCGAGAGCAGCATCAGCAACATCCAGTGCGGCAGCGGCGGCCAGCAGAGCATTCGACACCAACGACGATGTTGCGGTTGCGGAAGCGCCAACGCGTGCTCGACCCGAAGCAGCCCCTGCCAAAGCAGAACGCGCTGCTGAAGCTCACCCACTCGACGATGTCAGCGATGGCGAGCAGCAAAAACTCACACACGATCTCGACAAACCCGCAATACGCCCCACGGGTGCTGTTATTGAAATTCAAAACGGTGCGAAATCCGGTCAGGTGTTGCCGATCGACAAGCCCGTGACCACATTAGGCAGACCGGGCATTCAAATCGCGGCCATTATGCGCAAACCGGATGGTTACTTTCTAATGCACATTGA
>CALDTX010000058.1 GCA_937923565.1 uncultured Granulosicoccaceae bacterium
ATCAGCACCTACGCGATCAGCAATATTGGACAGTTCATTCATGAAGCTGATTTTGGTAGACAGTAATGAGTTGGCTGCATATTTAGTCAATTCTGAAGATCGTCGATTCATGAACACAAGACGATCATGGTTACGGCAGAAGGGAGCGTATAGCTCACGCATCACTTCTATGGCATGTTCGTTGTCTGTACCGATAACAATTCTGTCGGGCTTCATGAAGTCATCGATTGCCGCACCTTCTTTCAGAAACTCAGGGTTGGAAATAACCGCACAGGGAAAGTTAACACCGCGTGTTTTCTGACCTTCTGCAACCACATCTTCAACCATGTCGCCAGTGCCTACTGGCACAGTCGATTTGTTGACGATGATTTTGCCTTCGGTCATTCTGTCGGCGATGGTTTTTGCCACAGCAGCAACGTATTGCATGTCGGCTGAACCATCTTCGCCAGGTGGGGTACCAACTGCGATGAATTGCACTTCACTGTGTGCAACCGCTTTGTCCATGTCGGTGGTGAAGTCGAGACGTTCAGCTGCAACGTTGCGCTTGATAACGTCGTCTAAACCGGGTTCGAAAATAGGCACGATACCTTTTCTAAGGTTGGCTACTTTCGTTTCATCGATGTCTACACACAGCACATCGTTGCCCACATCAGCCAACAATGACCCTGTTACCAGGCCAACGTAGCCTGACCCATAAATCGTTACTTTCATTTTTCGTCCTGGTTAGAACGGCCTGAGGCCTGTATATTCAAATCACGCCAACAAAGCCCTCTTTAGGGGCAAGGTGTTGTTTTTTAAAACGTTGTAGTTAGTTAGTTCAAAGCACAGTTATGCCAAACTCATGCCTGTAGTAGCGGCAGAAAGTGTCAATGCAGTAGTGCTTTACCAGTGCCACAATGGGAGCGCTTCGCCGTTTTTGCGAACCATAAGTATTTGGACTGGCTGGAAATTATAGTGTGCTGGGCTGGAAAATTTTGTGACTGTTCGTAAATAAATAAGCACTGAAGGCCCGTTTACGGCTTTTATGGCACATATAGGCCTTATTTATGTTTAGTGGCGCACAAAATTTCGCGTTTTCCGGGTGGGCCTGGTTTCTTTGCCACGCTAAAGCCTGCGTTTTTTAGCGCACGTTGAACGCTGCCTTTAACACAGTAGCTGGCAAGCCTGCCTTCTGGCTTTAAGAGCCCGTAGAGTTTCTCCAGGAAAGACTCAGACCAGCACTCGGGGTTGGTGTCCGGGCTGAATGCATCAAGGTAAATGGCATCGTAAAGTCGGAGTGCATTCTCTTTAATGCTGGCGTCGGCAAGTTGCACGGCATTGCCTTGTATCAGCGTTAGAGCGCTATCCTCTGGGGTTGTAAAGTTAAAGTGTGCGCTCACTTGGTGCTCGTTCTGCGCCAGTTGGTCAAATAGTGTCGCCACCTGATCCACTAATTGGGGTTGCTGCAGTAAGGATCTATAATTTAAAGCGCGGAAGGTCAACGCATCGATCGGATCGTGCTCCCAAGCATCGTAGCGCAGCGATGCTCCATGGGCTATTGCGTAATCGGCACTGATCAAAAAGTTGAGCCCCAAGCCAAAACCGACTTCCAACACGTCCACAGCAATGCCTTTTTGTAGCTGTTGCGCAACACCTGAGCCGTGCAGAAACACCTGTTCAGACTCTGTAAGTGCCCCAAAGCTAGAGTGATAGGTTTGTTGGTATCGGGTGGAGAAAGCGGTGTGGGAACCGTCTTGTGTTTGCTGTGGTTGCAGCTCCGCTTGCGCGTTTATTCGCAAACAGCCAGGCGCTCTTTTAAGGTTTCACAGCGCGCCAGATAACTTTTGGTGCTGGCAGGCATTGGGACGCGTGCACGGGCAACCCAGTTGATCAGGTTCCGGCCGGCTCGCAGCGTTTGCAGGGCATGTTCCATCGCGTAGCGACATTCTTGCGAGCAGTCTGCTTTTAATGCGGGCTGGAAATTGCCCAAATGTTCGCCGGTAGCCACGAATGTTGGCCAAATATCGAATATTTTGCAGTCGGATTTCATGGTTTCGCATTCATGCTTTGCCGCATCTGCGTAGGTATCTACCAGTTCCGGTAGGGCTTTAAATTCTTCCGTATTGGCAAAGGTTTGCTTGATGGTGTTGGCCAGCAAATCGATGTTGCTCATGGTTTGCGCCACTTTGATAAAGCGGGATTCGTAATAGCATTTGATGGGCACGGTGAACGCGCGAAACGGCTCGCCCCAGAGTTCATCAATACCTTCTTCACCGCTGTGGTGCTTAACGTCTTTACCCAGTTCCAGCGCCTCTTTAAAGCATTGACCACAGGCTCGCATCAGCTCGTTGTCGTGGCTCACCTTAACGCCTTTCTCTTCGAGCTCTACAATAGCCGTAAAGATGTCGGTGGCTCGGTTAAAGAGAGCACCGGCGAGCATGGCCGCATTAACGCGTTTCATGGCCGGATCTTGTTGGGCTTCGTAGGCTTGTCGGGCGTCGTCCAGACGTTGTCCGGGGGTGTTGATGCCAGGTTCTGTGTGGTGGAAAGTGCGGCGGGTCAGGTTGTCTATCAGGGATTTACGTGAGGCTAGCGATTCTTCGAGCGGTTCGTAGTAGCGCACCCACCAGCCGTCGTAGTGGATATATTCCGTGTCGCCAAACATTGCCCGACTGCCGTTTTCAACGTTTTTTTCGGTGTTACAACGCAGGCTACTGTTGGTGCCTAGGTTGATATTGATGACAGGTGCAATGGCCATACAAATCAAGTTACGACGGTAAGGGGGCGAATTATAACGAGCTGGCAACAATTTTCCTGCTGCCTGATCGTCGATTTGGTCTGCTTGTAATAAAACTTCGCGGCAAAGCCATCAAAAACTGTACAAGCCAACTCTTAACATGTGCGGCTATGAGCTTGTTTCTACGGTTACTTAGCGGTTTGCCATGTGCAAAATCTGAACAAATTCAAAGGCTAAAAGGTTGTTTTGTGACTTGTCGTAAATAGACCAAAAATGTGCGTTTTAACGATGCTTTGGTGTCGCTATCATCACGGCTCGCCGAGGCCTGGGCAGACCCTCAACCGTCAGTGACTTATCGTCTGGATCGAGTGATTCGTTTAACGACTCAAAAGGCATCCATTCGGTGGTGCGTTGCTCCAGTACCGACGTGATATCCACGGACACGCATCGAATGTGGTCGAAGTCGGCTTGCTTCATCCATTTGGCCAGCATGGGTACGGTAGGCAGTGCCCAAACATTGCGCATACGCGCATAGCGTTCAGGAATGTTCAGCACTGAAGCGTCTTCACCGGTGGTCACCAAGGTTTCAAGAATAATTTCTCCATCAGCCTTAAGCGCCTGATGAAGCTCATGCAGGTGGGCAATTGGGTCTTTACGGTGATACAACACGCCCATCGAGAACACCGTGTCGAAGGCGTGCATTGGGCTGGGTAGCTGCTCCATCGTTAGCGGCAGTAAATTCACAGTGGGCCGGTTGATGTATTTTTGCAGTGCTTTGAATTGCAGCAAAAAAAGTATGCCCGGATCGATACCGACTATGCTTTGTGCGTTTTGCCCCAGCATTCGCCACAAGTGATAGCCGTTGCCGCAACCCACATCCAACACATTGCGCCCGGCCAGCGGTGTGATATGAGGGGCCACCCGATTCCACTTCCAGTCGGAATGCCATTCGGTGTCGATAAGGGTTTGTCCAAGTTTAAACGGACCTTTACGCCAGGGCTTTAAACCACTGAGCGCCTGATTAAGTGCAGTCTGCTTTTCGTTATCGGTAAGCGTTGGGCTTTGCACGTTCACACCGAGTTCGTGATCCAGATCGATAGTGACTTTGTCGAGTTCCGGCAGTGCTTGAAACGCCTCTAACCAGCGTGGTAAATCCCCGTGGTTCTTAAGTTTGTCGACTTGTTCTATGGCGTTTTGTAAGGCCGGTATCCATTGCGCTAACGGGCCATCAGCGAGCGGGGCGCACAGTTGTTCGGGGCTTAGCATGTTAAGACGCTTTAATGGCAATGATGGATGCAAAATTAAAACACTGAAACCAAACACTGATGGATGCAAAACCGGCATCGCTGAGTCGATCTGTGTGGGTCTCGATGGTATCGGGTATGAGAACGTTTTCGAGCGCTGTGCGTTTTTGGCTGATTTCAAGTTCAGAATAGCCGTTGGCTTTTTTAAAGTCGTGATACATATCGATGTGCAGTTTGCTCAGCGTTGCATCGTTGAACGTCACTTTTTCCGATAAAAGTAGTGCGCCACCGGGTTTTATCCCGTGAGCTATTTGTTGCATTAACGCCGCTCTTTCGGCTGGCGCAATAAACTGCAATGTAAAATTCAGGGCAACAACGGAGGCGTTTTGGATAGGCACGTTTTGCATATCATTAAGGTGTTGCACGATCGGGTTAACTGGTAACTCGGAATTTTGTTGAACGGCGGTCGTGAATTCTTCATCGCTTAACGCAGCTACGCCTGTTTGTCTTTTTATAATGTGAGCCGCCTTTTCAATCATGGCCGCTGAATTGTCTATTGCATGAATCGAGCAGCCTGTGGTGTCCACGGGCAGGGCTTCTCTCATGGCCAGGCTGGTTGCACACAATGAACTGCCCAGATCGTAAAGCCGGGTGTTCTTTTGAGCAAAACGCGCCGCTAATAAGCCGGATTGCTTAATAATGCTTTGATAGCCGGGGATTGACCGGCGTAACATATCCGGGAAAACATCGGCCACCGATTGGTCGAAGCGAAAGGGGGCGATATCACCGATAGGTGACGCAAACAAAGAGTCTGATTGCTCGTCTGTGTTTTTTGATGATAACGTTGACACTTAATTAGTCCAATAAATACTGTTATAGCAATGCCCGAACTTCCTACTTTGACCGATGTGGCGTTGTTTGCCTACCGATGAGTTTGCAATACAAACCAGAAACTGCCCGTCGTCGATTAAAAACTGCCGACCCGGTCATGTCCCGACTGATTAAACTCGTTGGCCCGTTCAAAATGGAAACGGAGTTTGCGTTAAGTCCGTTTGAAGCCTTGCTGCGGGCCATAGTGTATCAGCAGCTCTCGGGGAAAGCTGCCGGCGCAATTCACACGCGTGTACAAGCGCTGTTTGGCGATACCATTGAACCGGATGCTTTGTTGCGTACTGATGCGCAAACACTGCGAACTGCCGGGCTGTCCCGCGCTAAAGTCATCGCGGTACACGATCTGGCTGCAAAGCGCATTGATGGTACTGTGCCTGAGTTAAAAGCACTTGAGTCCATGAGTGATGAGCAGATCATCGAACGACTAACAACGGTTCGCGGTATTGGCCGTTGGACGGTAGAAATGATGTTGATATTTCGGCTTGGGCGCCCGGATGTTCTGCCGCTTAACGACTTAGGCATTCGAAAAGGCTATCATTTGGCTTTTGACACTGACGCTTTGCCAACACCATCGGCGCTGCAAAAAGCCGGCGAGTGTTGGGCGCCGTATCGTTCTGTGGCCAGTTGGTATTTATGGCGAGCCACCGACAGTGTCGATTGGATGAACGAGCATAAATCTTAACTACATACCTGAGCTTTTAAAACCTTCAATGCCAGATTCACCTTTAACGCAATCCACGAACCAGCCAAGCCGTCGCAGTGAATTTTTCACGGGTGCCAGAGACATGATCCCGTTAATCGTTGGCTCTGTGCCGTTTGGTATTTTGTTCGGCGCGCTCAGTGTTACGGCAGGTATGTCGTGGTGGGCGGCTATTGGTTTAAGTACCATCGTATTTGCAGGCTCTGCGCAGTTTGTTGCAGTGGGCTTGGTGAGTCAGGGGGTCAGTGTGTTAGTGATTGTATTAACAACGCTGGTTGTTAATCTTCGCCATGCCTTGTACTCAGCATCGTTAGGGCCGTATTTGAAAAATTTGTCGCAACGTTGGATTGCACCGTTAGCGTTTCTATTAACCGATGAAACCTATGCCGTGGTGATTCAACGTTTTGAGAAAGCCAAAGATTCGCCAAACAAGCACTGGTACTATTTGGGTTCCGGTGTTGCAATGTATGCTAATTGGCAGTTATGTACCATCATTGGCTTGGTTGCCGGTTATAAGCTGCGCGGCATGAGCGAGTGGGGTTTGGAGTTTGCCATGGTGGTTACGTTTATTGGCATCGTTGTGCCATTAATCCGCAGTGTGCCTATGTTGGTTAGTGCCTTGGTTGCGGGTGTGGTGTCGTTATTGTTTCACGATTTACCGCATCAAGCAGGTTTAATGCTGGCAGCCTTGTTGGGTATTGTTGCTGGTGTGCTTGCGTCTAAACTTACGCGATTCCAAAGGTCCTCATTATGAATGCGTGGCAAGAAGTTGCTTTAATTTTCGGCATGATGGTCGTGACTTTTGGTGTTCGCTATTCGGTTTTAGCGCTTAGCGGTCGTATACAATTGCCAGCCGCCCTGGAAGAGGCGTTGCGCTTTGTGCCAGTCGCTGTACTAACCGCCCTGTGTTTTCCAATCATGTTTATGCCGGAAGGGCAGTTTTTTATCTCTTTAAACAATGCCCATCTAATTGCCAGCATGGTGGCGATTGCGGTAGCGGCTTATAGCCGCCATCTGCTACTGACTATTGTTGTGGGTATGGGCTTGTTTTTATTCCTGCATTTACGCTAGCGCTAACGGTAGCTTTAACGTTAATACACACACTCTCTAACGGTTTGCCAACACGTCGTTAAGTTCCGTTAGCAGTTTTTCAGTGGTGTCCCAGTCGATACACGCATCGGTAATTGACACACCGTATTGTAAGTCTTGTGGATTAGTGAGCGACTGATTACCCGCAAAAAGATGAGATTCAAGCATTAGCCCAATGATCGACTCACTTCCCGCTGCAAGTTGTTGTGCAACGTTTTGCGCCACTTGCGCCTGACGACGATGGTCTTTGTTGGCATTCGCATGTGAACAGTCAATCATTATGCGTTTTGGTAAGTTGGCAGATTCTAAAGAGGACTCTGCCTCGCTGACACTCACTGAATCAAAGTTAGGGGTTTTCCCACCGCGCAGAATAATGTGCGCAAATTGATTGCCACGCGTTTGCATTATGGTAACTTTGCCATCTTCGTTAATGCCGAGAAATCGATGCGCTTGCGATGCTGACTGCATGGCATTGATGGCAACGGTTAAATTGCCGTCTGTGCCATTTTTAAAGCCCACAGCCGTAGACAAACCACTCGACATTTCACGGTGTGTTTGCGATTCGGTTGTTCGCGCACCAATGGCCGACCAGGTAAAGAGGTCGGACAAATACTGCGGAGAGATCGGGTCTAATGCTTCAGTGCCGGTGGGCAGACCAAGCTCGGCCAGCCAAACCAACAGTTCCCGAGCCATGCACAAACCGGTTTCTACGTCGAAGCTGCCATCCAGGTGTGGATCGTTGATTAAGCCTTTCCAACCCACGGTGGTGCGTGGCTTCTCGAAATAGACGCGCATCACCACATTGATATGCTCGCCAACCTGTTCGCGCAGGCTCAATAAGCGTTGTGCGTATTCTTTAGCTGCGTCTATGTCATGAATAGAGCAAGGTCCAACCACGGCGATAAGCCGTTTGTCTTCACCGTTCAGAATAGACTCAACTTCTGCCCGGCCTTTTTCAATGGTGGCGGTGGCTTTTTCGGAGCGTGGATAGCGTTGTCGAATTTCCTTAGGGGAGGCCAATGGCAATTCGTTGGCAATATTGGTGTTGGACAAAGGCTGATTTATTGTGGGCATGTGAATAGCTGTATTGGTAGTGATAAATGGTTAAGCGTTGTTATGGGTTGTTGGTTTTAGCTGAATATAACGTCTTGGTCATTATATCAGTATTAAGAGGGTATCCATTAGCGGTGAACTTAAAGAGTTAAGGCTACTGTGATCGTACGAAAGCTCTGTTCTCTGCTCGGGGAATAATTGTGCGTGTTAACAGAGTCATGCAGGCCCGCGCTCTGATTCAAAAGCCCGTTAAAAGTCGTTATATTTTGGTTTTATGTAAATTCTGTGGTTCAATATATTTTCGAGGTTGATATTCATAGAGATTGCAATGACGGGTCCCGTCTGTTTTCAACGCGTATTCACCCACCGATACAGGAGTTTATAACTTGAGTATATCCACCGCTTTCGTTGCCGGTACCTTTGATACCAAAGCAGCAGAATTAAACTTTATGGCAGAGCGTATCGCTGCAGCCGGTGTCAGCGTTTCTACCATTGATTTATCGACGTCTAATACGCCCTCTGGCGCTGATATTTCTGCAGCGGAAGTGGCGGCTTTTCATCCGCAAAAGGAAGCAGCTGTTTTTACCGGTGATCGTGGAACAGCGGTTGCGGGCATGTCTAAAGCCTTTGAACTTTGGATTATGGCAAATCAGCATAAAATTGGCGGGATAATCTCCGCGGGTGGCACTGGAGGAACGGCTTTAGCTACACCGGCCATGCGTTCACTACCTATCGGTACGCCTAAAGTTATGGTGTCAACCGTGGCATCAGGCGATGTTAGCCCGTACGTTGGGCCAGCAGATATCACGATGATGTATTCGGTAACCGATGTACAAGGCTTAAACCGAATATCTCGTGAGGTGTTGGGCAATGCTGCATCAGCATTGGCTGGTATGGTTAAGTTCAAACCCGACTCTGTAGAAAGCGGTGATGCAAAACCTGGTCTTGGTTTGATGATGTTTGGCGTTACCACACCTGCAGTGCAGGCAATTTCTGCGCACTTGGCTGACGACTACGAATGTTTTGTTTTTCATGCTACCGGCGTAGGTGGTCGGTCTATGGAGAAACTCGTTGATGGCGGTTTTCTGGAGGCGGTGGTTGATCTTACAACCACCGAAGTGTGCGATATGATGTTCGGCGGTGTGCTGGCGGCCGATGAAGATCGATTCGGTGCGATTATACGAAAGCAAGTACCTTATGTTGGGTCAGTGGGTGCTTTGGATATGGTTAATTTTGGTGCGCCGCAAACAGTACCGGATCGATACAAAGATCGCTTGTTCTATGAACACAATCCGATGACCACGTTGATGCGAACCACACCGGAAGAGAACGAGAAAATGGGTAAATGGATAGCCTCGCGTCTAAATGAAATGCAAGGCCCTGTTCGATTCCTGTTACCTGAAGGCGGTGTGTCTGCATTGGATGCGCCCGATGCACCGTTCCATGATCCTGATGCACGTCAAGTACTCTATACAGCGATTGAAAGTGTGTTTGAAGCCAGTGATAACCGACAAATAGTTCGATTACCTCACCATATAAACGATGCCGAGTTTGCCGCCAGTGCCGCGCAACTGTTGCGTCAACTTGCACAAACGAGATAAAGCAATGCCTAGATACACAAAAGAAGAACTGAACGCAAAATTTCATCAAATGAAAGCGCAAGGCGTGCCTATCGTTGGTGGTGGCGCTGGAACTGGATTGTCCGCTAAGTGCGAAGAACAAGGTGGTATTGATCTCATTGTTATTTATAACTCAGGTCGATACCGAATGGCCGGCCGTGGCTCGTTATCGGGCTTGTTGGCTTATGGCAATGCGAATGAAATTGTTAAAGAGATGGCATCTGAAGTCATTCCGGTTACCGAGTCCACACCGGTTTTAGCCGGCGTTAACGGCACCGACCCATTTTGCAATTTTGATATGTTCCTGGACGACCTACATCGTTTGGGTTTCTCTGGCATCCAAAATTTCCCTACTGTGGGTTTAATAGACGGTACCTTTCGGGAAAACCTTGAAGAAACCGGCATGTCTTATGCCCTCGAAGTTGAAGTTATTCGTTTGGCATCGCAAAAGGGCATGTTTACAACGCCCTATGTTTTTTCAAGTGAAGACGCAACGGCAATGGCTGAAGCCGGTGCAGATATTGTGGTTTGTCATTTAGGCTTAACCACCGGCGGCGCAATAGGCGCAGATACGGCCTTAACACTTGATCAATGCATACCGAAAATTGATGAATGGTCGGCAGCGGCGTTAGCGGTAAATCCTGAGGTTATTGTGTTATGCCATGGTGGGCCAATTTCGATGCCCGAAGATGCGCAGTACGTATTGAAGCGCACTAAAAATTGCCATGGTTTTTATGGCGCGTCTTCTATGGAGCGACTACCTACAGAGGTTGCGTTGGTGGAGCAAACAAAAGCTTTTAAGAATATTTCTTTTTAATTGAGATTTGTTGAAAAGGAATATTGCCGCTTTAAGAAAACAATTGCCTCATTGCTCAACAAGTGCATTCGCTTGGCGCGCAGACAATTTAACAGTGGTGGCTTTAGCTATCCTGTTGGACTGAGTTTGTTGACTTGAGACTACAAAAGCTACAAGTGTTCAGGTACTTGTAGCTTTTTTTGTTAGTGTTAGAAAAACAAAGAAGCCATACCAGCAATATCAATCCGCGATTGTTCTCAAACTCAACCCCTGCTTGTTTGCAACCAACCCAGCCTGACCTTCCAACAACGCTGAAAAATCCGCGAATAGCAGCGGATGACGCCAACCGGCCAACGCTGATTCGCAGCCACTCACAACGCATTTCTCCAATAGTTTTGGTGGTGCAAGAATACCAGCGTTAATATTAAGCTCTGTGGATTTTTGTTGGGCCCATGCGCCTAACAAAGCAATCTGCGCTTGTTTTGATGCGTTAAGTTTTTGCTTCTTTTTATAGGCAGGCAGTGCTATTGGTGTTTGCAGTTTTGCTTCATTAATGATCGCTAAAAGCTCGGTAGAAAACTGATCTTTGGTTTTTCTATCAAGGCTGCGAATATGCGATAACGCAGTTTCATCTTCTGGGGCTTGTTGGGCCAAGGTACACAATAAATCGTCTTTTAAAAGCCAGTTTCTGGGTCGGTTAAGTTCTCGGGCCTTTATTTCCCGCCATTTAGCCAAGGCTTGAATGATGGCTAATGTGGCACCTTTATAGCGTTGTATATTGCGTATTTTCAACCAACGATCACCAGCGGGTTGTTCGTATTTTTCAGGTAAAGACAGTTGTTCGAATTCTGGTGCTAACCAAGCTAAACGACCTTCGCGCTCAAGTTGTTCGCGCATGTCGAGGTATAGCTTCTCCAGGTAGATAACATCGTCCAGTGCATAGTGAATTTGCTGGTCGGGCAATGGGCGTCTTGTCCAGTCGGCTCGGGTATGGGCTTTCGATAACTCAATATTCAAGTGTTCATTCACTAGATTCCCGTAACCAATTTGTTCGTTATAACCCAGTAGCGGTGCAGCAATTTGTGTATCAAATAACGGTGCTGGGACTTGCTTGGTTAGCATGTAAAAAATTTCGAGATCTTGAGACGCTGCGTGAAACACCTTCACGATATTCGGGTTATCAAGTAGTGCTAGAAAGGGTGAGAGATCTTTGATAGCAATGGCATCGATGCACGCCAGAAATTCATTGGCTTTTACTTGTATCAGGCACAACTGAGGGCGGTAAGTGCGCTCGCGTAGAAACTCTGTGTCCAACGCCAAATAAGACTGATGCTGAATTTTATCGCAAAATTCAAGCAATTTTTCATGGGTATCAATATAGAGATGATCGGGGAGCTGCTGTGTCATGTGCATCCAATAGGCTGGCGTATGACTAGTGTAAACGCTTTTGCCAAATCAGTGAGTCAATTAAGCAAGAATGCCCGTGTTCGTCAAAATGAGAACGAATAAAAAATATCGACGGCTCTGGCCAAGCCTTCCGCGGCTTCTACGTACAGCTTCTTAGTGATGTCGTAACGTAAATAGAGCGTAGAGGCGTCTTCAAATACGCTGCGTCCGTATCGCAGTAACAGTTTATCGCTGACTCGGCCGCTGACAACCACTTCAGTGTCGTCGCCACTGCCACGTGCATCGAGCGAGAAGTCTTTAATACCCAGTGTGTCGGCAATGCTGGTGGCAAAGCCTCGGCTGCCTCTAAGCGTTAAAGCAAGGGCGGCGGTGGCCAGTAAATTGGATTCCTGATCATTGTTCTCTTGTATGTCGCGTCCAAGAATAATGTAAGACAAAATCGATTCTTGCGGTTTGTCGGCAGGGTCGGTAAACAGTGAAATTTCAGGGTTAGAGAGCCGACCATCAATATGCAAACCTGCAATCCGGTCTTCGCTTTCTATGGTTCTAACCGCATCAATATTCAGGCTGGTTTGATCGATCGGACCAACGAATAAAATCTGACCGTCGGAGATTTTAAGGTCTTGTCCGTATTGTTTGTAGATACCCTCAACAATGCGGATTTCTCCGCCAAGCTGTACCGGGTTCGGGCTTTGCAGGGCCACGCTCATGTCGCCTTGTAGGGCGGCAGTAAGACCATAACCAGAGAGGTTAACATTCTCACCCAGCGTAACATCGACGCCTACATCCAGTTTGATACTGCCAGCTTCTCTTTTCTCGGCCAGCTGTTTTTTCCTTTGTTCATCTTCGATAATAACGATGTCGTCTGACAGTGACGTGGCACCCTTTGGCAGTTCGCGAATGTTGATCGTAGCCATCGGTACATCGACATCACCGCGTACAACGATGGATTTAGCATCGGCTGAAATCGTTAAATCGGTGTTAATGCTGGATTCTATAATGGGGTTTTGCGCAATGGATAGTGCATCGGAATCCACTTTTAAATCGGCCCGCCAGTTAGTTGGGTCGAGGATCGCTGAGCCCAGCACATTGACTGTGCCTTCACCGCTTTTAATAGCGCCCGAAATTGCTGCAGTTTGCCCGGTGACTACCGCTTCTACATAGCCTGAGTCTACTGCTAAGGGTAATGAGTCTGCCTTTACAACAATGTTGTCGACTTTAACGGTGCCGTTATATTGAGGCTCGGTTAAGTTGCCAGCCAGATACCCGTTGGTACTTAAAACGCCGCCGATTTCATCGAAGTCCGGTAAAAACGCTTTAACAAAGCTTAAGTCGAAACCGTTGAGATCAACTTTTCCGCCAATGGGTTTTTCTTCGCTGGCAGGGTCGAGTTTAACGGCAATCTCAGCATTGCCCATTGTTTTTGAATTGATCGTCAGCGTGCTATCGATCAATGAGGAATCTGCGGAGCTAACCAGCTTCAGTGTGTCGTAGTTGAACCGTAAAGGTAAACCGTTGGGGTCTAATACTTTAATGCCACCGCGATCGATACCGGCGTTCAAACCAAGACGGTACCCGCCAGCCAGCTGTGCACCCCAGTTAACGTCGATATCGGCATTAAGCACACCGGCAAGTGTCGAGTCTGCGGGCAGAAACAGGTTCAGCTGTTCTAATCGGTAGTTTGAAAGCGTAACTAATGCGTCACCTGTGGGTTCGGCCAGCACTTTGTTTTTCAAACACAGGTTGGCATCTTGTATGGCCCAGCAATGTGGGTCGATGCTGAGCTTTTGAGAACCTTGGTTCCAAGCTAAGGCGGTAGGCTTTTCTAATGTAATGGCATGTGCGGGCACTTCCAGTTTTATATCCTGTAGTGTGCCTTGCCAATTGAATTGATCGTCCAGTGCGCCATTGGCTAAAAAGTCTAAGCTGGTTTTTTCAGGTCCGTCGGTGAAGATGTCTATTTTGTGGGCGCTTTTTGATCCATCTAAGCTAAGCCGTGTGTTCGCAAATTCCTGCACACCTAGATTAATTTTACCAATGGCGAGCAGTAAATCGCTTTGTTCTTCGCCAGCTTTTGCAACGTTAGATTTTAAACTTAGCCCTTGAATAAGAATGTCGTTAAACTTAACGACGGCGGCTGAGGCTTGTACGGTGGCATCGGGTGCTTTTAGATCGCCGGTTATTGCAACGTTTGCATTAAAACCGCCAGCAAGACCTGGCATCAGGTTTTGCAATGCTGGTAGGTCTGCCTTTATTTTCATATCCCAGTTGTCGCTCAGCTCACCATTTGCGCGCACCGAGTTTTCACCGTTTTTTAAAGCAAGACCATTTAACACCCATTTATCGCTGGCCGTTTTTTCACCGCTGGCATTTAAGCTAAAGGGGAATTGTCGCAGTGTGCCATCCACTGAGAGTTGCGGCAGCCCAATGGTGTAAGCACCGTCCTTAACATCACCGTTGGCGCGAAGAACTGCGTTAAGCTTGCCATCGACACCTTCAAACTTAACGGCCGGGTTAATTTCTTTGGCAATGAGTTCGGTAACCCAGGTGATACCTGAATCCCACGAAACGGCTGCATTGCCAGTGGCAAAACCGCCGAGTGTTAGAATGGATATTTCGGGTAGTAGGGCTCTTTGCGGGTTAACCAAGCCAGCTAAAGATAAACTGCTGTTAGGTATTTGTTCACCGCTGAGCTCGCTTTGCAATGCCAGTTGGTAGTCATTGATATCGCCCGTTATGTTTATGCCGACGTTTTCAGCGTTGGCCATAGTGAATTCTTGTAGTGGCCAACCCAGTTGCTTTGCACTTATAGATAGGTTCAGCGGCAGTGTTTTATCGAGTGGTTTAACAGAGCCTTCTATGTCCAGTTCGACAGCGCCGGTAGAGTAGGCATTCACATTCAAAGACTCTAGCGTATTGCTGAGGATCACTTTTGCCTGAACGTCGTGTTCGTCAATGATATCGTCGGCTTTTAAGATTGCCACCAGGTTCAGCGGGTAGTCGTCTTTGGGTGAGATCGAACCGCTGGCACTGACTGAATAGTTTTGGTATTGCGTCGATAGGTTATGAATAACAATTTGTTCGCCTTCACTCGACGCCGATAGCATGATGTTTTTCAACTCTTGCACAGGTGCATCACCCGGCGGTTGAAAACGCAAGGTTTTAACGAGCACATCTTTGATATCAAAGCTGACGGGTAAATTGACTCCCGGCAACGTTATATCACTTGGTTCGCTGGCAGGCTCAGGTTCTGCTGTGGCAAAAGTTTCTATGTTCAGCTCATCGATACTGACTTTATCGATACACACTTGTTTGTCCAGCAAACAACCGGTACGCCATTTAGATTGCAAACCGCTGGCATTGATCGATATTTGATCGTTGGAGAATTTGACCTGGTCGGATTGTATGCCGGTGCTGAGATCGTCCTGTACGTTGCCAAGGTCTAGGCCGGGTACGCGGGCAGTGACTTCATTCGTCACCAGCTTAAAACCCCTTTCAGTACCCAATAGAAAGTAGCTGGCACCAACGATGAGTAGCACAAGAATGAGCAGTATGATCAGTAGCCAGAACAGCCAGCGGCGTAATCGCTTCACAGATCTGGCCCTAGCGACAAGTGCAGTCGTATGTCGTCGTTATCGGGGTCGTCAACCGGTGTGGCAATATCGAGCCTGAACGGGCCAACAGGCGACTGCCAGCGAATGCCGAAGCCTGCACCGATACTTTGGCTCGCACTAAAATTATTAAACGCGCGTCCTGAATCAACAAACAAAGCCACGCTCCAGCTGTGGCTGATGCGGTAGTTGTACTCAACACTACCCACTTCAAGGTAGCGCCCACCAACAGCATCGCCGTTGAGATTGCGCGGTGATAGTTGTCGGTACTTATAACCTCGCACACTTCTGTCGCCACCGGCAAAGAAACGTTGCGTGGCGGGTACGCGATCGAAGTCGTTGGTACTGATACCGCCATACTGCAATGCGAATATCAGCGTATTGCGTTCGCTAACAGCCTTGAGGTATTTGAAATTAACCACGGTCTTAAAGAAGTCGATGGTGGAGAGTAACTTTTTGTTGCCGTACATCAACACCAGACGACTACTCTGACCCCAGGTAGGGAAGGGTGTGCCTTTAGAGCGACTTCTTGAGTAACTGAATCCGGGAAGTACTAGGTCGGTCGTGCTTTCAACGCGTGCAATGGTGGAGCGTTCTCGTTCCCAGCGGATAAACAGTGACTCCTGCCAGTCAGACGAAAAACGACGTACCCTTTGAAACTTCAATGAACTCAGTAAACTTTCGATGTCTTCTTCTTGATCGTCTTTACGTTGTAAGCCGTATTCCAAACCCCAGTAGTTATACAGCGGTTGGTTATCTCTGGGTATACGGTACGCAAAGCTCACTTCTTGGTTGCTTTGCGATAAGTTCAACGCCATGTCGGCGGAGTGGCCACGTCGGTTTATTAAAGGCTTGCCCCACGTAAATTTGGTTCGCGGGCCGGTATCTGTGGCAAAGCCAAGCCCGATACCCACTTGGTTTTTGTCAGTGGTTACCAGAGTCACACGAATAGGCACCAGCGTGCCGTTGTCTTCGGATCGTTCGGGGATCACGCGCACGCTCGAGAAGTAGCCGCTGTTTTGTAGGTTCTGCGTTAACTCGGATAGCTTGCCGGCTTCGTAGGGGTCGTTGCTGGCGAAAGGTACCCAACGACTTAAAAAGTCTTCATTAAAGGTATCTTGTTCGAAGTTGATATCACCAAAATGATAACGCGGCCCACTGTCGGCAATTAGGCGTATGTCGGCCGTTAGTCCACGGCGGCTAACCAGCACGTTTCTGGTGACCAGTTTGAAGTCGAAATAACCCCGCGCTTGGGCCGCATCAATGAGAACACCTTTGGCTGTTTCGTAGTCACCTGAATTGAATATCGCATTGCGTCTTAACGGAATTTTACCCAATACCGGCATATAACCCGCATCAATTTGAGCCTCACCGGTCACGCTGATGATCACCTTGTTAATGCGCACCGGGTCGCCGGCATCCACAATCAGCGAAACAAGTTGGGTGTCTTCTATTTCCTGACGCTTCACTTCAATTTCGGGGCTGTAATAGCCCAGCGCAGAAAGTGCATCTCGCGTCAGTAGGGGTAAGGTTTCCAGCCACAGATCGGTTAAGCGGGGGTCTTTCGGCGCTTCGCCCACGGAAAGCCGGACGTTTTCCTCTAATTCATCACTGAGCCCGCTAACAGCCAAGGTAATGGCCCAGCCGTGCGCGCTCAGCAGCAGCAAACTGCAGGCGAGCAGAAGCCTCACTGGGAAAGAGAACTGTGGCCCACGCATGCTTTTTGTTGTGATGTTGTTCACATTAATTGGGTTTAACAGCCGCTAGGAGCCGTTGATTGGCGAATTCAGGGAGCATAACAGCGTTAGACCGTTGTCAACCTGTACGTGGTCGTCATTTTTCACACAGATTGGACAGAGATTGCTTGACCTCAAATTGAAGACTCTTGTTAATCATGTACGCCTAATGGTATGCAATAGATGTACGAATTTGGCCATTTTCGAACGATCCGCCGGTGGAAGTTGGTAGCGATTAGTGAACAATTAAAACAAAACTCTGTTTTTTATCGAATTTGCGATGCTCGATGCTCAGATGTTGGCTTATCAGACGTCAATAGGGCTGGCGTATTGGAACTTACCGGCGTCGCGTTGCTCTTAAAAGCATGGTCGATCTACAAAACACCAGGCCGAGCTTTGCGGCGGATGTTTCGGATCAATTATTGCGTTCCCTAAATCAATGAATCACGGCTTACTGTGTCTTTGATCTGCCGGGTTTCAAGGACAGTCTTTAGTTTCGTTCAATGGTTATCACATGAAATTTTTAATTCAAACTCGACACGCTGGCTTGCTGCTTGTATTGCTTGCGCTTTTCAGCGTTACGTCGCTGTCGTGGGCGAAAGCACCCTTTACCGACTTGATTGACATCGATGGCAAGGCCGTTAGTTCTGAAGCCAATGTGGGCGAAGGGAAGTGGACGGTGGTTATGGTTTGGTCAACCAGCTGTCATATATGCACCGCGCAAAAACCCATGATCAGCAAATTTCATAATGAGCACGCAGATAAAAACGCACATGTTATTGGCATCGCACTCGACGGACCTTCCAACTTAGATGATGTGCAGCGCTACGTTAAAAAACATGACGTAAGTTTCCCGACCTATGTGGTTCCTGATATCAATTTCTTTGCGGTTCAATACGCCGCGACTGCACTAGAAGATTTGGCCGGAACGCCCACTTACCTGATTTACAATCCGGATGGCAAATTGCTCGGTGTTAATCCTGGCCCTGTGTCAGAGGGTGCTTTTGAACGGTTTATAGAACGTAACACTCTCTAGAAAATTTCACTTTTAAAGCTCTCTATGCGTTGTTTACTGATTACTTGCGCGGTTTGTTTGTCGGCTTGCAGTTCGGACTCTTCGGATCCAACTGTGCCGATTGCAAACGACGTACAGCATAGCTGCGAAACGGTGAATGTCGATCAGTTAATGGGTACCGCGGCTTCGTTCAGCACAAGCTTGCCAGCCGATTTGGATAACGCCAACCGGCAAATTCAGTTGATCAGTCCGCGTGTTGAGACCTTCAGTGCATTTGACGCGAGCAGTGGCCAGCTAACGCTGGATTTGCCAAAAAGCCGCTTGCCTCAAACCATACAATACCAAGTGGTTGATGCAGACGACGTTGTTGTCAGTGAACACGAGCATAAGCTTATTTACACACCGCTTAGAATTATGCCACTGGGCGATTCAATCACTTCAGGTGTAGAGTATTTTGATGGCATTGACACGCCGTCTATGGACTTACGCGTTGGTTACAGAAAGTTCTTATACGATGCATTAACGGAGCAAGGTTATTCCATTGATTTCGAAGGTCAGGGTGGACAAAGCGCAGGTGCAGGTGCCGGGCTTATCGATCCTGATAACAATGGTTATCCGGGCGTTGATATCGCATTTTTAATTGCCAAACTGGATATACAGTTGGATGAAGACCCTGTAGATGTCATTCTGCTACACATCGGCACAAACAATACGCCCACAACGGCCGAAGCAATTACCAGCTGGCTGGATACGCTGGCGGTGTGGGAAAACAACAACAATGCAGTAACAGCGATGGTGGCGAGTATTGTGCCCAAACGCGATGCCGATCAAAACGCGATCGTAGAACAATTTAATACCGATTTAAAAAAACGGATTGAACAACGAGAGAATGATCGAGTGGTGTGGGTTGATCAAAATGCAGCGCTCGATATTCAAGACATCAGCTTGGAACCCATTGGTATACACCCGAGCGCTGCGGGCTATGAAAAAATGGCTGATCAATGGCGTTTAGCACTCATTAACGAAAAGCTGCTTCAGCGCTGTGATCAGCAAAGCGGCGATTAAGCTTGCTGCCTAAAGAGCCTTACTCACGCTCACATTGTTCCGGAAATAGTTCAACCCATTGGGTGAACCCACCGTCTAAACTGTATACTTCTTCGAAGCCCTGTTCAGCTAAATAGGCCCCAGCCGATTGGCTTGAATTTCCGTGATAACAACACACCACTAAGGGTTGGTCTTGCTCGGTGTCTTGGATGTAGGCTGCAATCGTGGTGTTGTCCACGTGTTCGGCATCGGTAATATGGCCGGCATTGAAGCTGTCCGTGTCGCGGATGTCTATAATATTGACATCGCGCGTAGCCATCATTTTTTGAGCATCACTGCAGGAAATGCGGGAATAGTTGGACATAAATCTGAAACGTTATTAATTGTCGTTACGCTATTGTAGCAATAATTGTCGCCTTTCTTCTGGTACAAACAGCACAGAAAATTGTGTGTTCATAACTGCCATCTGCGGCAGATAATCATCGAGTGACAATTGGATCTTCTAAAACTTAAACAAACCGCGGTACTGAACAAACCCGCAGCGCATGGTGCGCCTTTAATGCAGGTGGCATTTAAAGCAAACGATGCCGATTTTCTGGTGCATGAATCTCTGGGTTTCAGCTTTGACGGTGAAGGTGAACACTTATATCTGCACATAAGAAAACGTGGTTTAAATACCAATGATGTGCTGCTGCATTTGCAAAATGCCTTTAAGGTGGGTTCAGCGGATATTGGCCTCTGTGGTCAAAAAGACAAACACGGCATCACCGAGCAATGGTTCAGTGTACGCAGCAAGCTCAGTGCAAATGAAGCGGGCTTGCAGGTTAAGTTTGGTTTGCCCAACTTAACCGAGCTTGAGTTAGCAGATCAACAACCGCTGCAACAACACATTGCGGCAGGAGCGTTTTTTGTCATAGAAAGCCACCGACATGGCAAAAAGCTAAGACACGGTGCCCATAAGCACAACTGGTTCAGCGTAACGCTTCGCAATTGTGCAGTGTCTGTATCTTCTGCTGGTACCGCGGCATTAAATCAAGACGATTGGCAAACTCAGATTGAAAATCGTTTGCACCGCATTAGTGCTGAAGGGTTTGCTAACTACTTCGGAGAGCAACGGTTCGGGTTTGCCCAACAAAATCTGGATAAAGCGCTCAGGTATTTTTCGCAGATGAAAAGAAAAATGACCCGACATCAGCGCTCAATGGCTATTTCTGCTGCAAGAAGCGCATTGTTTAATAGTGTTTGTGCGCACCGGGTTCAGGCCTCAAACTGGAATCAGATATTGCCGGGCGAGCTTGCACAGTTGAACGGTACAGCCAGCATTTTTTTAGCAGAGCATACGCAGCAGATTAAACAGCGCTGTACCGAGCTCGATATACACCCCACAGGTCCGTTGTGGGGACGTGGTTTGTCAACAGTTACTGACGATTGCGCTGAACTAGAGCTTGCTATCTTGTCTAACTATACAACGTTCACGGAAGGGCTTGAGAAAGTGGGCTTAGAACAACAAAGGCGCTCGCTAAGGGCACTTGCACAACATTTAAATTGGCAATGGATAGATAATGCTACATTGAATGTGCAGTTTGAATTATCGTCTGGTGTTTATGCCACCAGTATGCTCTCGGAGTTGGCTGATTGGACAACAGCTGCTACCGTCAGTGCTTAAATAAACGCTTCGTGTAAAACACAGCTCAACCAGGTTGTAACAACTATGTTTTGGGGAAAACTTTTAGGTGGCTTTTTCGGGATGCTTGTTGGCGGTCCTATGGGGGCTGTTCTAGGCATAGCACTGGGCCATAATTTTGATCGTGGTTTAGTGGCACGGCTTGAAAGCTCAAGTGAAGAGGAAGAGGCTCTCTCACCTGGTGATGCCGAGCGAGTACGCATGGCGTTTTTTACCACCACATTTGCTGTGTTGGGTCACGTCGCTAAAGCCGATGGTCAGGTGGCAGAGAGCGAAATTGCATTGGCAGAATCTGTCATGGAACGTATGAGTCTGACGCCTGAGCTGCGCGATGCTGCCATCAAATTGTTCCAGCAAGGTAAACAACCCGACTTCGACTCAGAAGCCTTAGTGCTGCAATTTCGACAAGAATGCCAACGTCGCACAAACCTATACCGCGTGTTTCTGGAAATTCAGATTCAGGGTGCGTTAGCCGATGGCGTGATGGCGGCCGAAGAAGAAAAACTACTGATCCGCCTTGCAGACATACTTGGTTTTCCAGAGTTTGTTTTCCGCCAGTTGGAAACCTTGGTTCGATTTAGTATGGGCCTTTCGGGTGGCGAAGCCGGTGCGGAATACCACCAACATGGTCAGGCTGGTCGACAACATCAGGCACCGCCGGCATCGCAATCTGTTTCGTTAAAAGATGCCTACGCCTTGTTGGGTGTTAGCGCCGATGACGACAAGCCAACGGTTAAACGTGCGTACAGACGTTTGATGAGTCAGCATCACCCGGACAAACTGGTGTCTAAAGGTTTGCCGGAAGAAATGATTAAACTGGCCACTGACAAAACGCAGAATATTCAAAAAGCCTATGAGCGTGTGAAAGAAGCTAAGGGTTGGAAATAAGTCTGTTCGTTTTCACTTTGTTCGACGGGCCGTTCGCTAACGCAATTTGTCTGATGGTGCCCAGAAACAGTAATAGCATCAGCCACACCGAAATTCGCCCAACACTTACCGGTACCGATTGCGCTGCGCCCAATGTCGGTGAGTCGTTTAACGACCCGGGCTCATAAACGGTTGTTGCATAGACCGCCTGATAGGCATCCAAAATACCGGCACCACAGAGTTCGGCCGTGCAGTTAAAGTGTGTTGTGTCTGTGGGGAATGAACGCGTGCTCTCCAGTAACAAAGCTTCAAGTTCTTTATTGCTTAAGTCTGGGCGTACCGACAACATCAGCGCTAACACGCCTGCGACATGCGGCGTTGCAACGCTTGTGCCCGTTGCTCGTCTATAGTCAAACATCGAAGAAGGACGGTCTTTACCTTTATTGGTAGACACCATAATGTTGTACGGTGACGGGCTTTGTGAACCTCCCGGTGCAGCGATATCGGCGTCGCGGCCAAAGTTTGAGTAACCCGCCTTAAACCCGTTATGATCAATGGCCATAACCCCCAGTACGTTCTGACAATGTGATGGTGATGATGGATTGCTGTTGGTATTGCGCCCACTGTTGCCAACGGCTGCGATCACAATAGCACCGGCATCAATAGCATCGTCAATCGCACGTTGATCCGCCGCCGTGCATAAGTCTTCAACACCCAAACTTAAATTGATAATGCGGGCAGGGTGAGGGTTTGGTGGCAATGTCGGATCGTTAACACCGGCAGCCCATCGAATGGCATCCAGTAAATCTGAGCGTCGACCGCCGCATCGACCAATGGCTCGAACCGGTAATATTTGTGCGTGCCAATCGATGCCTGCCATGCCGTGTGCATCGTTGGCATTGGCCGCAATAATCGATGCCATGGCCGTGCCGTGCCAGGTGCTATTGGATGTGCTGCATTCAATTCTTAACGAGTCGAATAGGGCGAGGGTTTCATCGTTAACGGCATCACCTGGGTCTTCAGCGTCCGCATCGCGTCCATCACCATCGTTACTGCGTTCAAACTCTAACGCTTCGGGTACGCTAACGCCGTTAGGCACCGATAAGCTTAACGGTGATACAAAGTCATAACCTGGCAACAAACGACCGGCAAGATCCGGGTTGGCGTAATGGATGCCCGTATCAATGATTGCAACGACAGTGCTGGATAACCCTTGAGTAAGGTCCCAAGCACGTTCGATATCTAAGGCCGCTGGGTATGCAGCGGAGTCTTGTAATTGCCACTGCTCTGAGAAAAAAGGATCATCCACTTGTGCAAATGTGTGAACCGGTGCATCCGCACTCACAGCACTAATGTTGGGTAAGGCTTCGAGTGTTCTTTGCACATGCTTGTGCCAATGTATTTCACTGTATTGGATAAGCGGTTGAGGTTGAGGTTGCTTAAGCGGTTGAGATTGCGCGAACGGATAGTCGAACTCAACAATGCTGGCATTACCCGATGTGTTTTTAACCCAACGAGCGTTTACACCGAGCTCAGCGCGAATGGCACTTAGTTGTGATTTTGCTGCTTTAGCGGTGGTTTGTGGCTGTTGCCACGACACAATGAAACGTGCGCTTTGAACGTGTGCATGGTGTGACATGTCATCGGCAGGGCTTGCGCTTTGGAATGCGCCAACGTTAGCGGCTTGTGCGAAAGGTAGCGCTGCGCACATAAGCAGGCCGACACCAGCGAGCGGCGTGCGGAAAGTGCCTATGATAAGTCGAGCTTGATACACCGTTTAATTGGATAAAAATACCGTTTATCCAACTGTGCAAAAAGCGTGTCATAGTCAGGGTATGCCTGCCTGAATTTTAAAATTAAGGTGCATTTAAACCCAATTGCAGTAAATATTTACTCTGCATACGGTGCAGTTTTCTGGCGCAGACTGAGTTCAGAGCTTATGCCGGTCTCGTTTCAAACGACGTTCAGCCTGTTTATTGCCTGTTTGTTGCCTGTTTGTTGCCTATTTGTTGTCCTATTTGTTGTCCTATTGCGCTACTTATTGTTCGTTTAAACGTGGCATCAGCATCACCAGATTACACGGACGGGTGCGGTTGTCGAGCTGCTCTACAATCAGCTTTTCCCACGCCAGTCGGCAAGCACCGGAGGAACCGGGCAGTACAAATATAAACGTGGCGTTGGCGACACCAGCCAAAGCTCGTGATTGCAGCGACGATGTTTTTATTTCCTCATAAGACAAAGCGCGAAACAACTCACCAAAACCATCAATTTGTTTTGCCAGTAGCGGTGCTACAGCTTCCGGGGTGCCGTCCCGGCCGGTGATGCCTGTGCCGCCAGTACTGAGTACAGCGTCAACGTTTGGGTCTGCGATCCATCGCGAAACGATAGCCCGGATGGCATACATGTCGTCTTTGACAATGGCTTTTTCAATATTGTTATGGCCAGCCGTCGATAGCGCATCCACCAACTGTTTACCTGAAACATCCTCAGCCTCGCCTCGTGTGTCAGACACGGTTAGAACGGCGATGTTGAGTGGTTTAAATTCTGCTGCATTCATAAGTAACGTTCCTGGCCGGTGCTGAATCAAAACAAAGTGAGTAATACCTCAAATCGGATGATATCAGGATGCAACGCTCTGGTAGAATTGCGTTATGGCAGAGCGTCTTCAAAAAATACTAGCAAACACCGGTTTTGGTTCTCGTCGAGAGCTGGAAGGGTGGATTGCAGATGGGCAAATACGGATCAATGGTCGTGAGGCCAAGTTGGGCGACCGTGCGTCCCTGAACGACGACCTGGTCGTTAAAGGGCGTTTTTATCGTGTGGTGGCCGACGATCAGCGCGGCGCCCGCCAAGTGTTGGCTTATCACAAGCCCTTAGGTGAAGTCACCACGCGCGACGATCCGGAAGGCCGCCGAACCGTTTTTGACAATTTGCCCAGATTGTCTCAAGGGCGTTGGATCTCAGTAGGGCGGCTCGATATCAACACTCTGGGGTTGTTACTACTCACTAACGACGGCCAACTTGCCAACGCACTTATGCACCCATCGTCTCAGCTAGAGCGTGAGTATGCTGTGCGGGTTAACGGGCGAGTGTCCCCTGAAATTCTGGGTAATTTACGCGAAGGCGTGGAGTTAGAAGATGGTCTGGCCAAGTTCGACAGAATTCGTGAAGACGGCGGTGAAGGTGCAAACCAGTGGTTTCGGGTTACCGTTAAAGAAGGCCGCAACCGCGTAGTTCGCAGGTTGTGGGAGTCGCAAGAGTTGCAAGTGAGTCGTTTAATTCGAACCCGCTATGGATCATTCAACATGCCTAAGTTTTTAGGCCGCGGTAAAGTGATTGCGCTGCCATCAGGCGATATCGATCTGCTTTGTAAGTTGGCAGGTGTGGAGCAAAAACCCAGCGATCAACTGCGCGTTGTAGCCGTTCACCCCAGAAGTAAGCGTCGATCGAAAAAACGTCGTTAGTCAAAAACATCAGTCTTTATAGCTTAAACGTTGCGCTGCTTGCAGTTGTTATCCCATTATTGTTAATTTAGTGAAGTAAAAAGTATGCCTAGTGAACACCTCTATCGGGTGCGTTTTTTCAGTCAAGATAAAATATATGAGATCTATGCACGCGAAGTATTTCAAGGCGAGCTGTATGGTTTTGTTGTACTGGAAGACCTTGTATTCGACGCCAACACCACACTGGTGGTAGATCCGTCTGAAGAAAAGCTCAAATCTGAGTTTGAAGGCGTTCGTCAAACCGTGGTGCCCATGCACTCCATTATCAGAATTGACGAAGTCGCCAAAAAAGGCACCTCAAAAATAACCGACGTTAAGGGCAATGTGTCGCAATTCCCATCGCCTGTGTATACGCCCCGAACGCCTGAAACCTAAGGCTACATACCTGATATACTATGGCGCTTGTAAGATCCAAGCGAAGTTAGAACGGAGAGGTGGCCGAGTGGTCGAAGGCGCCAGCCTGGAAAGTTGGTATACGGGGTAACTCGTATCGAGGGTTCGAATCCCTCTCTCTCCGCCAATACAACTAAACTGCATTCATCATTATGGCTGTTACCCGCGTGCTCGTTCCTTCTGGCGTGCTAGGACTAGGCTTTGACTCAAAAGCTTTGCAGCTCGCGCTTAAAAAACAACCCGATATTATTTGCATTGATGGTGGCTCCACCGACAGCGGGCCATTTTCTTTAGGCAGTGGCACCTCCAAGTATTCGCGCTCTGCATGCAAATCCGAATGGAAAGAACTCATGCTGGCTCGGCAACAAGCCAATGTGCCGTTGTTGATCAGCACCTGTGGAACCTGCGGTACCGACTCAACCGTGGACTGGATGCTCGAGATTACCCGAGAGTTGTGTGAAGAATTAGGTCAGAGCTTGCGCGTAGCCACCTTGTATTCGAGTCAGGATAAAAACGTTGTAGCGGAGGCGTTCACTGCTGGCAATGTGCATCAATTGCAGCCTGCCGTAAACATTGATGAGGCCGGTATTCAGGCTTGCAGTAACATCGTTGCGCTGGCAGGGGTTGAACAACTCAACGCAGCACTGGAAACCGGTGCGCAAATTATTCTTGCAGGCCGGGCTACCGACACCGCCGTGATTGCCGCGTTGCCCTTGTCTCGTGGCGCAAACCCGGGTGCTTGTTGGCATGGTGCGAAAATCGCCGAATGCGGTGCCCTTTGTTCAACAAACCCAACCAGTGGTGTCATTATGGTTGAGTTCGATGAAACGGGGTTTACTGTAGAGCCAATGGGTGAAGATGCGCAATGCACACCACATTCTGTGTCGGCTCATATGCTTTATGAAAACGCCGATCCATTTTTGTTGCATGAGCCTGGCGGTGTGCTTGATGTTACTAATGCCAGTTATACCGCTGTGAACGAGCGCAAAGTGCGGGTCGAAGGTTCGCAATGGCGAACATCGCCTACTTATACAGTGAAGCTTGAAGGTGCCACGCTTGCAGGCTATCAGTCAACGATAATGGCAGTGCTACGCGATGCACACTATGTTCAAAACGCCCAGCAATGGGTTGATAAGCTCACGGCATTTTTACGCAATGAAATCAGTGTTCGCATGTCGTTAGCGGAAGATAGCTACGACATCGAGTTCAGATTGATCGGTGTTAATTCCGTGTTAGGGCAATTAGAAACGCAAACGAATTTGCCCAATGAAGTGGGTGTGCTTGGCATCGTTACCGCCAGCACTGCGCAACTGGCTAAAGAAATTTCACGGCTGATTAATCCGTTTGTGTTGCACTATCCATTAAGTAGTAGCGAAGAATTACCCACGTTTGCGTTTCCGTTTTCACCAGCGGACAGTTTGCGTGGCGAACTGTATGAGTTTTCGCTGAATCATGTGATGGTGCTGGACGACCCAATGTCGGTGTTTGACCTTAACGTGCATGAGGTAGGGTCGTGAATACATTGGGCAGCCAGGTTTTCAAAATACGCTCGAAAAATGCGGGTCCGTTTTGGGTAACGATCGATGTATTTTGTGGGACACCGGAAGCTTATAACAACATCGTGCACACATTGAAAACTGAGCAGGTTGCGCAGCTATTAGCGCAACCGGTTGAGGCGATTAAGCGATTTGATATTGAATCTCTGAGTGTCATTAAATTCAGCTTACCAAGGCCTTGCGTACAAGGCAGCCGGCAAGATCGAGACATGCATGGTGCCCAGTGGGCTGTGTTGTTGGCTGAGCTTTCTTTGGATTAAGCCGGGGCGAGTTTTGCTTCACGGCTTAATCTGTACGTTTGAATCTAGAAGCATGAAGTTGCGTCGCTTAACCGCTATCGTCTGAAGTCGTTAAGAGTTCCGAATTACCCACGAAGACCGAAGTCTTCCTGTGGTGGCAAGTAGCCTAATACCCCAAAACATTAGTAAGCCCGAGGCGCTTAGCGTGCTTAAGGTGTATTTCGGCGTCGACTTTTTTGATGCTGGGCACCGCCGCTAGCCCGGTTGCCATTTTTGTCGGCCGGGCGCGAACTATTTCGGCCTTTTTGCCGTTTGTTTGGATCGTTCGATGAGGCTGATCGGGGTGAGTTTCGGCGTCGCTGATTGGGTTTTTGCTCAACAATGTTCGACCCGGGTTTTTCGGTATGGCCGGTAAAAGATTCAATCTCTACAACGGGTATGGTTTTACCGATTAGCTTTTCAATACCTTTAAGTAACTTTAACTCGTCGATGTGCACCAGTGACACAGCTGTTCCTGTCATGCCGGCGCGTCCTGTACGGCCGATGCGGTGAACGTAGTCTTCAGCAACATGCGGCAGCTCATAGTTAACCACATGCGGCAGTTGTTCTATATCTAAGCCTCTGGCTGCGATATCGGTGGCCACTAAGACACGCAACGTGCCTGCTTTAAATTTAGCAAGCGCTCGGGTTCTGGCACCTTGGCTTTTGTTGCCATGTATCGCCATGGACTCAATGCCGTCTTTGTCGAGTTGCTCAGCAAGTCGGTTAGCGCCGTGTTTGGTTTTGGTAAACACCAACACTTGATTCCACTGGTTTTCATCGATCAGTTTGCTGAGCAGTGCGCGTTTACGGGCTTTGTCAACCAAGTGAACGCTTTGTTCAACCAGTTCTGATGCCGTGTTTTTTGCAGCAACCGATGTTTCTACTGGTTCTTTAAGCAGCTTGCGGGCAAGGGCGCGAATCTCGTTTGAGAACGTGGCTGAAAAAAGCAGTGTTTGGCGTTTCTCAGGAATAATGCGAAGCAGGCGTTTGATGTCGTGAATGAATCCCATGTCGAGCATGCGGTCTGCTTCGTCCAGTACCAAGGTATTCACATTGTTTAGATTCACCAGGTTTTGACCTGCCAGATCCAGTAAGCGCCCGGGCGTGGCAATTAAAATATCAATGGGCTTGCGCATGGCGTAAATTTGCGGATTGATATTGACCCCACCAAATACCACTAAACTTTTCAGCGGTAGGTATTTGCTGTAAACGTTCACAGATTCTGCGATTTGTGCGGCCAGTTCCCGTGTTGGGGTAATGATCAGGCAGCGCGGGCTGCCCGGTTTTTTATTCGCGGCTTGCTCGCTCAGTAATTGCAGCACGGGTAGTGTAAAACCGGCGGTTTTACCGGTACCGGTTTGTGCCGCTGCCAGTAAATCGTGACCTTCAAGTACGATAGGAATCGCTTTTGACTGTATTGGCGTAGGTTCCAGGTAGCCGGTATCAGCTATAGCCTTCAGTAACGGGGCGTTTAGCCCGAGTATTTCAAATTGTGATGTTTCAGCAGACAAGGCAGTGTAGTGCTCGGTAGCGGGTGGGCCGACGAAGTGTCGTGGGTGCTTAGAGCCGTAAACAGGTTCTTTTTCGATTACACCCTCAGATCAGTATAGGTTGCTAAAGGTGGCTTAGACCATACGCAGGTAGAACAAAATGCTGTGCCATGGTTACATACCTGATTTAGCACCAGAGATGTAACCACGACAAAGCCTTAAATTGACTTGCTAAGGCGTGCTGGATAGCGCGCGCTGCATGGCTCGATAGGCCGGTTTCGCTTGATATTGCTCGTCCAGAAGTAAAGGGGAGTACTCATCCAGCCACGAATAACGGTCAGTGATGCCCCAAACCTGTATCGCCTTACAGGCTGCTTGTTCCAGGCAGATGGTTGTGATGGTTTCGTAAACTGTGGCTTGGTCGTCAAGCGTGGTGCCTTCTCGCATAGAGACATCCATTTCGGTGATATAGATGTCTAGCCCCAGATTAGCGAAACGCTCGAAAGTGTCTCTAATTTTGTTGAAGGCTGTGAAGTCAGAACCCACGTGCATCTGGAAGCCGATTCCGTCTATTGGTGCATCATTGGCGATCAGCTTTTCCATTAGCGCAAACGTGGCGTCGGTTTTACCTTCGCCATAAGCGATATCGTAATCGTTGTAGATGAGTGTCGCATTGGGTGCACCAGCGCGGGCTCGTCTAAACGCTTTTTCGATGTGGTCTTCACCCATGGCTTGGTACCACACAGAATTGCGATAACTGCCATCGTCTTCGAACGCTTCGTTGACAACATCCCAAATTTCCACACCGTCGTAACGTTCGGTAAGCACGTCTATATAGGTGTTCATGATGTCTTCACGCTCGTCTACTGGGGATTGTTGAACCCACTGCGGCAGCGAGGTGTACCAAACCAATGTGTGGCCATGGACTTTAATAGCGTTTTTTGCAGCGAACAGCATAAGTTCGTCGGCTGCATCAAATCGGTAGACACCGGGTTCGGGGTTCATGTAGCCCCATTTCATTGAGTTTTCGGTGCTCACCAAGTTGAACTCTTCGGCCGCAACATCAGAGTACAGGTCGGCGTCTGGCCGATTGTAGTACTTGAGTAGAGAGGCATAGCCAATATCAATTTGATGATCAGCTGCTAAGTCTTTTAAGCGCTCACCACTTCTAACAAACAAGCTGGGGTCTGCCACGTTTAAACGCACAACGCTTTCGGCCGTAAGCGAGCTGTCTACTGAATCGACGGCTTTAAAAGCGAGCTCATTAATGCCAGCGTCGTCTTCGCTGACGGTCCAACGGAGCACTTTGACGTTCGGGTATTCTTCATGTTGTGTAAAGCTCGCCATTTCGGGCAAATTCGTTAACGTGAGTTCGGGCACCGTACCATTGAGATCGGTGGCTTTAACTTCCATGATCACATTATCGTTATAGCGCACAGTGTGTTCCCTAATTAGATCTATACCAGGGGGTACGTTGCGAATAGTGGAAGGGTCATCTGGCATTTCAATAGTGAGTTGAAAATTACGGTTTGTTTGCAGGCTTGAATCAGTTGAATCAAAAGCGGTAACGGCAATGTTGTAAACGCCAACGTGCGGCTGTAATGGCGACCAACGTAAGGTTCGGGTGCCATCGAGGTTATCTTCGGAATACATACCTTCCGGCAGTGTGCCAATGAAAAGTCCCGGAGTATCGCCATCGATGTCGATTGGTTTTATATCAATTTCTACTTCACCACCAGCGTAAGCTAATACGTCGGTTAAACCCTCGAAGCTTGGTGGCTGGTTGTCGCCTGCGGGTAATAGAAGTCTTTCAGAGGATGCTGAAAAGTTACGTGCAACATCGAAAGCCACGACGTTGTACGCATAAAGCTCAGACGCATCGACAAAGGTTTCGAACGAGGTGGACTGAACCGTTGTTAAATAATTTTTGTTCTCATAAATATTGTATCCGGCAACCGTTGCGTTGTCGGTGGAGGCATCCCAGTTCAAAGTAACTGTTGCGTTGTTGCCAGCCACTTCCCAGGTACCGTGTAAATTTGCAGGCGCTGATGGTGCTTGTGTGTCGTCTTCAACAACAGCGCCTTTGGGCAGTAGTAGCGATCTACTGCGTTGTGAGAAGTTGGCATCGTAGTCGAAAGCAACCACATAATAAGAGTAGGGCTTACCTGCGGCAACCGTTGTACTGTATTCGGTGTCGAAAACGGTTGTTTTGTAGGCATTGTTTTCGTAAATGTTGTAACCGGCTACCGATTGATCATCGGTTGAGGCCTCCCATTGGATCTCCACCGTTGCTATGTCATTAATAGCAATCAGATTGCCATCAAGTTTGTCTGGTGAGCTGGGTGGAATGGTTGTGTCAACCGGGCCTGTATCGGGTAGTCTGATTTGATCGGAAGCGGCGGAAAAATTGACCCGCACATCGAAAGCAACGACGCGGTAGCTGTACGTTTTTCCAGCTTCCACTTCACCGGTGTAGTCGGTAGAAAACACGGTGGTGAGGTATTGGTTGTTTTGATAGATGTTGTAACCCGATACAGCTTCATCATCGATTGATGCGGTCCATTGTAGCGTTACTGTTGTGTTGTCGATGCTTCCGCTTAAACCGGTTGGCACGCTTGGCGGTATGGTTAAGTCATCGGGAATTGCACTTTCAGGTAGTGTTATTTGTTCTGAGCGGGGTGAGTAAGCCGTGTCGTTTTGATCGCTGGAAACAAAAGCAACGACGTAAAAATTGTAAACGCCGCCATCTTCAACAACGCCTTCATACTCGTTACGGAGCACCGTGGTGAGATAAGCGTTGTTACTGTATAGGTTATACCCGGTGGCGTTCTCGATAGCGTCCCATTCCAAGACTACATTAGTACCTTCTATCGTACCCATTAAATTCGCTGGAGCTGGCGGGGATATAAGTTCAGAGACTTCGCTGCTTTGGGCAAATACCATTGACGGTATGAGTAATAAGAGCGAACTCAGCAAAGCATACAACTTTGGTAGCCTGAATTGAGTTTGAGTCCAGAGGCCGAAGAGCATGATGTGTTCCGTTAGTCTTAACAAGTGCAAAAGTGCATCCATTAATATAACGCTATTTACTGTTGATAGTCTTACACAGAGATTACAGTGGTAAAAATCCCGCGTTATATGCACAGAGATTGTACAAAGGTTTAGCCTAAAGTTTAACTTGGTTTTGTAAAGCGCACTGAGTGCCAAAATACTGCCGCAAGTATTGCTGTTTTGTGCGTTCATGGTATTTCAATAACTCGAAGCACAATGCCGTATTGTTTCAGTAAATCTATTCTGGCTCGTTCAATTTGCGCAATTTGATTGATATTGGCTACGCCGTGTTGAACAACCAATTCTAAAACCAGCTGATTGAAATCGTCGCTTTGTAGAGTTGTTGTTTTTCCGTTTTCTGTGGCGCTTACGAAACCGTTTTCTTTTAATGGTTGTATGAGTTTGCGGTCAATAGCGTTAGCATCTTGTATTAGTTTGTCGTAGAGGCCGTTAGGTGCGCCTTCTTGCCGGTAAGTTGCAGAGAGTAAATCCCGGCTGATCATAATTCGAGCTTCGCCCTGTGCTAAAAAGTCGATAACTGGAAAGTTGCGAACGGTTTTTAAATCTTTCAGGTAGGGCTGAAAACTGGAAAAACCGCTTTCGATTTTGAAGCCCCGTTCCATCCCTGCGTATTGGTCAAAGAAACTGCCGCAATTGGAAGGGCGAAGATCTATTTGTGCCGAGTTTGGGATTGATATTGAGTCGTTAAATGTAAAACCTTCACCGAGGTCTGCCTCTGAGTTGCAAAGCTCATCTTGCTCATCTTGAACTGATGCCTCGCATTCCGGGGTATTGTTGATTTTTGCTTTACGTGCTTTTGTTAAGTCTTGCGGTAAGAATTTTCTGTTGTTTTTTTCATTCTTTCGTTTGCTTATCTTCGTTAGCTTTCCATTGCCATCTTTTGTGTAGGTAACACTATCGCCTGCTAGGTTGATCACTTGTAGCGACCGACTTTGGTTGTATACAAATATTAAAGCCGCTTCGGGCGTTGCGAAAGCTGATGAAAGCAAACCGTTTGTGTAGTAAAGATGTACTGGTTTCTGATCGGCAAGCTCTATTTTGACAGGGAGTGAACCATGGAATGTTACGCTGCGCCCGCTTTCTTCTACGAACTGCACCGAAGTACCTTTTTTGTCAATGTATAAATGTGACCTTCTTTGTTGATTGATAATGCTTCCGTGCTCTATCTTAAAGCGATGTGCTGAGCCCTCAGGAGTTAAAACAAGATAATGCGAAGGCGTTTTCGCCAGATAATAATCAAAATTAGTGCGCCAACCTTTACCAAGTGAACCCGGAGCGAACTCAAATGACGGGCTACGATATCGGTTAAGTGACAATTGTCTATTGCGGGTTTCTAGATCAGTTATAACTGGTTTTGCGGTATTGGACATAAATTGAGACGACGCCGGTAAACTAGAGTTTTCTGCTGACTGAAGCTCAACTGAATAGCTGCCGGGAACAACTGTGGAAAGCAACAGTAAAGTAAACAATTGATTTTTACAGTTTTTGCCAACCGAACGTCGTTTAATCAACTTAATATCCTTATTAGTTGAGAGTACACAGGTGTGAATGCGTGCCTACCAGTATGCTTGAACTAAGAGCAAGTCATCAAGCAACAAAGTCATACCATAAATTAATATTACTAACTGCGGGCAAACGCTTGACCTCGGTGATCGATAAGCGTAACTTTCACAGCCATGGACGAATCAGACAACACGGAATGTTGTTTTTCTCTCGAAAAATACGGCTTCCTTAAACCCAGCCTTCACGCAATTCGTAGCGTGCTATCGATTTCGCTTAGCGGATTATTGTATTTATCACTATTGCGGCGAAATGCCACAGTGCCTAGCTTAATCATTACGTCATTAGTATTAACAACATTAGTTCGATCGGCACTAGCACAGCGTAACGTCGACAATGCCATGCCATCAGTCATAGCAACAGTCTATTTGTACCATGACAGCAATCCGAAAAATGCAAAAGAGCTGACAGCGCGATTATCACCAGACGGTATTCGCATTGATGACAACAAGGCGGCCATCAGTTTTATTCAGAGCTTGCAATACAATAAAATTTGGCTTGTCAATAACCGAAAATCCATATACCAGGAGTTTGCACTAAAAGAAGTCATTGATGAAGGCCTTGCTATAAACAGTGGTGGCGATAAAAATGCGCTGAATGCAGCTAGTAATACGGGGCTATTCTCCACACAACCGTGCGAAGGTTTGGATAAGGAATTTGCTGCTTATGAACTATGGCGGGGGTTGTGGGTCAGTCGTTGGAATTGTAGAAAACACAAACTGCACAACCGATCTCAATTATATAGTTTGGAATATCAGTTAGTTATTCAAGAAAAAATGTATAACGAGTGGGTGAGCGAATTAAGAAACATCAGACGAGTTGAAGCGGGTACGTTTAATTTGTTGCCGGCCAAAGAGTATACAAAGGTTGGATTAGAGCAATGGTTTGGTGTCCAGCCAGGTTTAAGTGAGTATCGTGGTAATGGTGGCCAACGGTAATTTCATTTTACTAATTTGATTGACATAGAGGAGGT
>CALDTX010000059.1 GCA_937923565.1 uncultured Granulosicoccaceae bacterium
AAGCCAGTAAGAAAGTTGCGGACAGTAACAATACAAATCCTGCAATCGATAATCCCAGCCCTAATGATTCAAGTGCTAATGAAGTTGATACGCCCAAGCCCAGCATCGCTAAACCGACAACCCAACTGGGTGTAGCACAACACACTACCCAGCTTAGGGTGACATTTGTCATTGCCACCAGCAATGTGCCACCACCTAAAGCGGATAACGCACCTCCACGCTGCATAACACTTCCCTCTGTGCCGGAAACTCTGCAGCTATCGCTTTTAAGCAAACGAAAGCACAATGCAACCAGAGCACCCAATATTGTGAGTACAAGCAGCCTCGAAGGAACAATATTCAAACTCCATTCAGATATGCCCATGCCATAGTCATAGTTCATATGGCCAATTTCAACTAACCACTCTTCTGCAATAATTGGCCAAATATCCACCCAACTCGGTGTAGATTGAATAATCGTTATCAGGTTTGCAGGCCAATTAAAAAAGGTGGTGTAATTGGGTAGGCCTTGAAACCGTATGATGAGTGCAAAGAGCATTAGCACTTGAAAAATCAAGGCGAATATAAAACCGAATAAAAGAAACTGTTTCCAATGATCTTTTACGTTCGAACCAATAAGTTTGAATGCTACGTTCATGTTAACGCGTCTTTGATTGCCATTTAAGCATAGGGCTTGTAATAAGCTTGATCGCCGCTGTTGAGGCAGTACCAAGAAACCCAATCACCAGCATACCAACCACAATATCCTGATAATTAATCATGCTATAAGCATCCCAGGTGAAATAGCCAATACCATACTGCCCCGAAATAATTTCACCCGCTAGCAAAGAAAACCAACTCACGCCCATACCGATAGCAAGCCCGGCAGATATTGAAGGCAGTGCTGCTGGGAACACCACATGTGCAAATATATTTGCACGTGAAGCACCAAGTGATTGAGCTGCTCTGACCAACACCTCGGGTGTTTGTTTAACGCCATGCAGCGTATTTAGAATTATTGGAAAAAGCGCACCTAGAAATGTAATGTAGATAATCGAACTTTCTTCGGTTGGCCACATAAGGATGGCCAACGGTATCCACGCAACAGCAGGTATGGGACGGATAACTTCTATATAGGGCATGATAAATGCTCTGGCTATTGCCGATCTACCCATAATTACGCCAACCGAAATACCGATGAAGGCGGCTATCGAATAACTGATTAGTATTCGTCGCATTGACACACCAATGTGTGTATAAAATATTTCCGTTTGCAAATGCCCTATAAACGCATTGAACACTTTCAATGGCGAGGGTACGTTTTCAAAATTGATATAGAGGTTCAAATTTGTTGCGGAGGCAAAATGCCAAAGTAGCACACCAATAGACAACGAAAACAAAGCCATACTCGCCGTACGCAGGTTGCCCATATTGAATACTTTAGACAAAGCTGCGCTCACTACTGAGAAATCCATACCGATAGATGTATCTGAATTTTGGAAGTCACCGGTAGCAGAATCCGTTTTTTTGCTTTCTAACGTTTCTGTATTTTCCTCTATCAATTCTGAGGACTCAGCATCGACCACTGCCTGTTCAGCTAACACTTTATCTGAGGCTGCGATAACTGTTTGAGTAAGTTCGGTCATTGCTTGATCTATTTTCTAGTGGTTATAAATTACGCTGGATTCCGAGCACAATGCACTCGTTATCCAGCGCTCTTTCTATGACATGTCGTCAGTTCAAACAACTACCCGTCGACACTGAATAGCGCTATTGCGTCATCAAAGCTAACCACTGCACCGCTATTTGCCGATGCAAATACTTCTGCTTCACCCTTGCGTAAGAACGCCGAGAACGTATCGCCTGCTTTTACCCAAAAGGCTGTTTTACCGAAAAGTTTTAAACCGGTTTCAACATCGTACACATACGTTGAATTTAGCTTAGCGCCTGTACTACGCATCTCTGCCATGGCAGTAAGAAAATCTGCTGACGTTTCATAGGTAGACACACCATCACGCGCATGCCATATTTCCAAGGGAAGACCTTTGTTGGCGATCACCGGATCCACCATCACGGCTTGGTCGGCATCGTAATCGATACCCAATTCAGAATAGGCTGTTTTTATGAAGTCTTCAGTAATCCATTCTTCGAAATCAAGTGGTGGAATTGCCTTCTCGGCAACCAAAACACCATGATTAAATTTCAGCGCCTCAGTCCAGGCAGGTTTAATAGTTGGGTCTAACGTTAAGTGGCCACCACTGGAGAAATAAAGATATAGAACTTCCTTTTCAACACCTGTCCAGCCTTCAAGCATTGTAACTGCCTGCATAGGATCTTTACGTACCCATTCACCTGCTTCGTGAACGGCCTTAATAAAAGCTTCAACCACTTCTGGATATTGAGTAGCGAAATCTTCGCGCACTACAACGCCGTGCAAATAGGGAACGCCGGTTTCGGAACCGTCATAGATTTTACGACCGGTGCCTCTAAATTCCATAATCTCAGACCAAGGACAAAAGTCAGAGTGAGCATCTATCTTACCGGCTGCAATATTAGCCGCGCCAACAGCCGGGCTTTGATTTTTAAGCGTGTATTCAGAAGAAGGAAGGTTGTTGTCTTGCATGGCTTTTAGCAGCATTCCCCAAGCAGCCGAACCAACGGGTGTTGATACTTCTTTACCTTTGAGCTCATCAATCGAGTAAATATCGCTATCAACAGGAACAACAATCGCATTACCTGAACCTTTCATGTTGTAACCAGTACCTGCAACGTACAATGTGCGTAAGCTGTCTGTTTCTTGAAATTTTGCACCGTTAACAATTAACGGATAATCGCCCATGACACCAAAGTTCAGCTTGTTTGCCATCATTTGGTTGGTAATAGGGCCACCGGAACTGTAGTCTGCCCAACTAACTTCATAATCTGCGTCAGCGTATTTACCCTCTTTAGGTAGGTACTTTTCGAGTAAACCTAACTCCTTTACGATAATGCCAGCGGTGTAGGTATCGGTACACATCGATTGGTGACCAATCGCTATGTTGATTTTTTCCGCCAGCGCAACATTCGAAGCTACCATGAGCCCCGCTGCTACAATGGTTGCTGATAGATTTCGTAGTTTCATAGTTATACTCCGTAAGATTCCGATAAATTAACTAATGTATAAAGCTTTTCGGTTACAACACTTGTTTAGTTGCCATCGAATTTTTTAGTTATATAAAGCTTTTTAGAAAACGCTAAAAACACTTCTGGTTTTCAAACAAACTACCCTCAATTAACAATTTTGCATTCTGTTAATTTTGCAGCACAGCGATGCAAAAAGTAGTAAGCACTGATTTTCACTATCAACATAAAAAGAACTAAACTATGAAAATCAATCACTAAGTAATCGTCGCTACGTAAATCCGTTTTAAGCATTACAAGTATTTGTAATTTATCTTTCGCCGTTGCACTTTTTTGCCTTGTGGTTTCATAGACATTTTGACAGGCGCGTCGCAACACGATGATCAACATTGAATTGTTCATCGCAACAACCATTAATCAACAAATGCTTTTTCAATAACAAACGATGAAGGATTAGAGTTTGTACCTTCAGAAAATCCCGCGTCTGTGAGAATGCTCATGATGTCTGTATTAAACCCCAATGAGCCACATATCATGCATCGATCTGTAACGACATCCAAAGGCGGAATAGCAAGGTCGTTATAAACTTTCCCGCTCCGCAAATTATCTGTAATTCTGCCTGTAAATAGTGACGCTTCTTGTGTTGTCGTGGGGTAGTAATCAATCTTTCCTGCAACTATCTCTCCAAGAATTTCATGATCAGGAAGCTCTGTTATAAGTCTGCGTCCGTATTCAAGTTCAGCGACTTCCCTGCAGGTGTGCATTACAATAACCTGATCAAATCTTTCATAAGTTTCAGGGTCTCGTACTAATGAAGCAAACGGTGCTATGCCAGTACCTGTAGCAAACAACCAAAGGCGTTTACCCGGAAGTAATGCATCAAGAATAAGTGTTCCAACTGGCTTTGGTCGCAAGATGATTTGTTGACCAGGCTGTATATGCTGTAGTTTTGAGGTTAAGGGCCCGTCCGGCACTTTGATTGAATAAAACTCCAATTCATCATTCCAGGATGGTGAGGCAATAGAATATGCACGCAATAAGGGCCTTTGTTTACCTGTAGTGGCATCGGGATCTCCCATTAATCCCAACATTAAAAACTCACCCGAACGAAAACGTAAGGAGTCTGGGCGTTCAACACTGAAAGAAAATAGATTTTCATTCCAGTGATTAACCGCTAGCACTGTAGCCGCGTCTGGTAATAGCTGAACTGGTTTTACATCAGCCTCGGGTACGCTTTCATTGATAGAAGGTTCAGTCACTTGAGATCTCATCTAGGCAGCCTGCACAGCGGGTTTATCGGAAAATAAATTTTCAAGTTTCTGCTCTTTACCGTCGTGTTCATCTGCGTCTGACAACGGCTCTTGTGTTGCATAGATGATCGGCCAAACCTGCGTAAAGCGCGCGTTAAGTTCAACCCATGGCTGCATGCCTTCATCGGTATCTGCTCGAATAGCATCCGCGGGACACTCAGGCACGCAAACGCCGCAGTCAATGCATTCATCAGGGTTAATAACCAGCATGTTTTCCCCTTCGTGAAAGCAGTCAACCGGGCATGAATCCACGCAATCGGTGTACTTACAAGCGATACAGTTATCGGTTACTACAAAAGTCATGGTTATCTGGCCAATTTTCATTAATAACCCAACTTTGCCCAGCGGCCGTTCTCGTGTCTGTCAATAAGTTGCTATTTTTGTAAAACAACGACGCGCATGCTGGTGCAATACCCAATAAAGATGCCCTTAAATGATCCAATCAATTGCTATTAGCACCGACGCCAGTGAACTACTGCTCATAAACGCCGAAGGCACAAAACAAGCACTCAGCGCCATAAAACTACGCAAAGCCGCACGGGACGCTGGCAGTTTGCGTGAACGACTAGACAACGGTGATATCGAAGTGGCTGAAAACATAACAATTACCGGGCTTCAACAAGTTGGATCAACCGGTTTAAACATCAAGTTCTCGGACGGTAACCACCGCGCCATTTATCCAATCGCCTACTTAAACGAGCTTATGCAATCAATTGACAAGTAGTTGACAGATATTTGCAGCGCCGCAGTTCACTCTAAATTCCTTACACACTTAAAGACTATTAACGATGAGCGATGAAATCCTAGACGGCATTACACAAATTGATTGTGATGTATTAGTGATCGGTGGCGGTACTGCTGGACCTATGGCAGCACTAAAGGCGAAAAGAAAGAATCCAAAGGCGAATGTGGTGCTACTGGATAAAGCCAACGTTAAACGTTCAGGCGCTATTTCCATGGGGATGGACGGGCTTAATAATTCTGTAATCCCGGGCTACGCCACACCTGAGCAATACACAAAAGAAATTACGATTGCTAATGACGGAATCTGCGATCAGGCGGCAGTGTATCGCTATGCGGAAGAGTGCTATCCGATCATTCAAGAACTGGACAGCTTCGGCATACGGTTTCAAAAAGATAATAATGGTGAGTATGACGTTAAAAAAGTACATCATATTGGTACCTATGTTCTACCTATGCCCAATGGCGACACGGTAAAAAAAGCGCTGTATAGGCAATTACGTAAATCGAGAATCAACATCATTAACCGATACATGGCAACTCGCCTGTTAACCACCGAAGAAAGAGTCGCTGGTGCAATTTGCGTTAACACACGTACGGCTGAATTCTTAGTGGTGCGTGCCAAATCAGTGATTATGTCAATGGGCGCTGCCGGTCGACTCGGCTTACCCAGCTCAGGTTATTTATACGGCACCTATGAAAACGCATCAAACAGTGGCGAAGGTTATGCCATGTCTTATCATGCGGGCGCGGCATTAGCCAACCTTGAATGCTATCAAATTAACCCTCTTATAAAAGACTATAACGGCCCGGCTTGCGCTTATGTCGCGGGTCCTCTCGGTGGCTACACCGCCAATGCTGGTGGCGAACGTTTTATTGAATGCGATTACTGGTCTGGTCAGATGATGCAGGAATTCCATGATGAGCTGCAATCAGGTAATGGCCCTGTTTATCTAAAGCTCAACCATTTGGCAGAAGAAACCGTAAGCGAAATTGAACGAGTTTTACATATCGTTGAACGGCCAACCCGCGGACACTTCCATGCAGGGCGAGGCACAGACTACCGAAAAGATATGATTGAAATGCATATCTCAGAAATAGGTTTTTGCTCTGGACATTCGGCATCGGGTGTTTACGTTGATGAAAATGCACGCACCACCATACCAGGGCTTTACGCTGCCGGCGATATGGCTAATGTGCCGCACAACTATATGCTGGGTGCTTTTACAAACGGTGCAATAGCCGGTGAAGATGCATTGGATTTTTCAGCCGATGTGGATTTTGCAGAAATAGATAAAGATGCCATTGAAGCCGAGCGTGCCCGTGTATTGGCACCCACCAAGCGCACAGATGGTATACCACCGAATCAAATCGAATACAAAACACGCCGCTTCGTAAACGATTACCTACAACCACCCAAGGTGACGGCAAAGATGCAACTGGCACAGCAGCGTTTTGAGGAGGTGCGCGACGACATGGAGAATCACATGTACGTGCGCGACTCACATGAACTGATGCGATCTTTGGAAGCTTCAAGCATTCTTGATTGTGCTGATATGGCAGCGTCAGCCTCACTTTATCGCACTGAAAGTCGTTGGGGTTTGTATCACAACCGTGTTGAATACCAACGCGACGACGAAAACTGGTTTTGCCACACCTTATTAACCAAAGGTGAAGATGGAAAGCCCACCAGCCGAAAAGAACCCGTTAAGCCTTACATCGTTGAAATAGCCGACGATGAAAAAGATGCTTACAACAAACAACGTGTTAAAGCCACGGCAACGGCTGAATAGTCAATGCAAATCGTACACTTTTGCTTTAACAGAAATTACTTAATTTTCACACTTTTTTTGCTAAATAAACCGGAGCGCATTTCATGCCTTTAGCCCATGCCGCGAGTACCGTACCAGTTGTGGTCAACGACGACCTTTGTATCGCTGATAAAGGTTGCACCGTTTGTGTCGAAGTTTGTCCCTTGGACGTTCTGCGAATTACAGACCTATTGGATGGGCGCAAAACAGCGCACATGAAATACGACGAATGCTGGTACTGCATGCCCTGCGAGGCCGACTGCCCTACCGGTGCTGTAACCGTGAATATCCCCTACCTACTGAAGTGAGCCAACCATGAGTCAATTGTTCGAAGAGTTTGACGAAATATCGACACTGGCTGAGGGGCTCGATGATGCTGAAGCCGGTGGTCGAATTATGGCTGTTATCGAATTAGCGAATAGCGCCGATCCAGAAGCTATTCCACATTTAGCAAAAGCCATTATCGACCCGGATGAAGGCGTTCGAAAGCAGGCCGCCTTAGCGCTTACCGCCTTCGATGGATCAGCAACTGCAGCAGCGTTGGTGGTAGCGCTCGGTGATGAATCACAAGCCGTGCGAGAGGCCGCTGCACTGAGTTTAACTGAACTAAAAGACCCGGAAGCCGGAGATGCTTTGCTGCCGGTTCTTACAGACAGTAACGAATTTACCTTACTCGCATGCTTAGCTGGTATTACAGAACTTCGTCGACCTGAAGCCATGGCACCCGCTATTGCAGCATTAGCACATACATCGCCGATGGTTCGATGTCAGGCCGTTAGTGTTATTGGTTGGTTGCAAGACAGTACCGCCATACCTGCCCTTCGAAGCGCTGCCACAGACGAACACCCTACAGTTCGCCGAACAGCACTTGCAGCGTTGGGCTTCAATAAGTCTGATCATTCAGAAAAAATTCTAATCTCGGGGCTAGACGATAAAGACTGGCAAGTAAGAGAAGCCGCAGCAGAAACCTTAACGAAGTCTGGTAGTCACACTTGTATTGCTGACTTAATAAACGCCCTTAACGATGAATATTGGCAGGTACGTTTAAAAGCGGTAAGAACGCTTGGACGGCTCGGCGCCTCTGAAAGCGCTTTACATATTGGCCCATTGATGAGTATCGATGTGCCTAACTTACGAAAAGAATGCGCCGCCGCATTAGGCGAGCTGTGCGTACCTGCATCTCGAGAATTTCTTGAGCTGTTTAAAGACGATGGTGACCCAGACGTGCGTAAGAACGTTCGATGGGCATTAGGAAAAATTGATAGTTTGTAGTTGGGTTATGGAGTCTTAAATGTTAAGACTCCAAAAACAGCCCTTCAATACAACGACCACCTAGTCTTGTATTGGTAACGGAGGCGTAGCAACCACCGCCACCACAATGTATATCTACATTTTCGGCTCGGTACTTTACGGCATCGGACGGAATGGTATTTACAGCGAAAGCTATAACTGTAGCGAGCAGTCAGCAAACAAGCACAGACATATTATCGCTGTGATTAAGTTTTTTATCGCTACTTTGCCGTTCAACTTTAATAGATTTCACGTTTTTCCGTAAGTTATCGACACTGTTTCAGTGCGCTCCGGTGTAAATCCTCGGCAAATTTAATTCGATTCTATTGACTGATTTACGATAATTTCATTCATATATCAAGGTGTATCATTCCAACAGCCAAACGGCGTCGATCTGGAAACCGGTGCAACACGCTTGCCGGCAAATATGTCAATGTAATGCAGGCCGATAGAAATTCAGTTGCAAGAGCCGTTTCGGAAAGCTGATTTCTTTACAACGAAGTGACTCTATGCCTTTTTATAGCCGACTACTTATGTGTCCAACTTAGCACTATCCTCTTGACATACTCCCACAACAAAATTGAAAATAGATAAACAGCCTCACAAGAACAAAAACAAGCTCATATTTTGCGCAATTACACGACAAATAGGCTGCATTCCAAACAAATCAACAGGATACACACTTATGGTTAAATCAATCGTCATTGCTTTGGCAGTAACGCTAACAACTGTTTTCAGTTCAATTCTGGCCAATCCCGCCATTGCAGCTGAAATGGATGAACTCGCGAGCGTCACAGCGGATCGCGATAATTTGCGTTCCAGACTGTCCAATGCAATCGCTTACTCCAAGGCGAGAGGAAAAAACCTGGCAGAGACTGAAATGCAGCTTGCGAAATCAATGGAGGAGCGCAAAGCGCTGGCAGACAGACTTCGCCGTGCTATCGCTGTTTCAAAAGAACGAGGCAGAAAACTAGAAGCAGCGGAAATGCAGCTTTCGAAATCAATGGCAGATCACAAAGTGTCTGCCGACAGACTGCGTCGCGCTATTGCTGTTTCAAAAGAACGAGGCGTAAAGCTGGCAAGCTCAGATGCTAGTCGTAAGCAAACTGAAGACAGACTGCGCCGCGCTATTGCCGTTTCAAAAGAACGAGGTGCAAAACTAGCGAGCTCAGACGCTAGCCGCAAGCAAGCAGAAGACAGGCTGCGTCGCGCTATCGCTGTTTCAAAAGAACGCGGTGCAAAACTAGCGAACTCAGACGCTAGCCGTAAGCAAGCAGAAAACAGACTACGTCGCGCTATTTCAGTTTCAAAAGAGAGAGGGGCTAAGCTTGCGAACTCAGATGCTAAACGCAAGCAAACTGAAAACAGACTACGTCGAGCTATCGCCCATTCAAAATCTACAAGAAGTAATTTTGAGGAGCAGCTTGCAAACAGCAGCGACAGAAAATCAGATGATTGGGTTGCACAAGTTGGCGCTTCACTGCAGGCCAACATCGGCGGCTTAGAAGGCACCCAGATCGTTGAAAACTATGACGACAATACAGTTAAACTTCAATTGGGTAACACGGGTCTCTTTAGTCGTGCAGGTACAGCGCTAAGCGGAAGCGGCAAAACCTTGCTGTCAACCATTGCACAGCAACTCATGGAACAGGACGCGTCTTTAACCGTTGTTGGACATACCGACAGCATCCCTGTTGGCCAAGGCGGTCGATACAGTAATAATGAGGAGTTATCATTTGCTCGCTCAATGTCAGCGCTGCAATTTCTGCGTGAGCAAGGTATTCCTAAAGAGCAATTGTCGGCAGCCGGACACGGTGCGGATAGCCCAATTGCTAGCAATGATACGACGGAAGGACGTCAGCAGAATCGACGGGTTGAGATAGTTTTGCGGTCTAAGTAAAAACGACTAAATGAGGAAGTCATGTAACTTGTTGCATGACTTCCTTTGTTGGCATCGACCTAAGACAGTTGTAGGTGATTTCGTTATAGAGTAGCATTGACCCACTGAAAGGCTTCAGTGCTAAGCAAAATTCTATGGCAGACAAGGCAGTCCCAAAACCCACTCCATCATTGGACCAGCTTCCTCAAAGCAAGGTTGCTAATGATGCTCCCCTAACTCTACGGCATCCAGCTTGGCAGCTCTGTATTTTAATACTAAGTCTCTACGCATTAAGTTCACTCTCGTTAGAGGCGCTATTCGTTACAGACCCTGAAATCAAACAGGTACTAACGTTTATTGACCTTCTAGTTTGCTCTGTATTTTTTGCAGACTTCCTAACGCTATTGTTTAAATCGCCGAACAAACGAAACTACATGTTGCGGTGGGGTTGGATTGATCTCATCTCATCGGTGCCAATGGTCGACCCACTGCGCTGGGGCCGACTCGCACGTGTAGCGCGTATCATCTCTATCTTACGAGCAGTCAAATCTATTCGCGTAATCAGTAGCTCTGTTAAAGCGAGCCCATTTGAGACGCTGTCGGTGATGATATTCGTTATAGTGTTCGTTTCTTTTTCTGTATCAGCAGGCTTGATATTAGAATTTGAACGTGGATTCAATTCCAATTTGTCGACGAGTTCTGATGCTTTATGGTGGTCATTCTTATCTATTATGAATGCCAAAGGTGGCTTTCAATTACCAGTATCAGCTGAAGGAATTCTTAATACAGTTTATTTAAATAAAATTGGGTTATTGCTGTTTGCTTATTTGAATGGGTCTATTGTTGCATGGCTGGTGAGTAATCGTAAAGCGGCTTTTGATCACGATGGTACGGACAGCTAGAGCTAGATACTCTATGAGCCCTACCCCAATTCCGTGTTGTGCACAACCAGAGATTTACGGCCTCCGCGTATTTGACTCGATATTCATCGGGCGCTAAGTTAACTACTGATGAGTGCGGTCGAAAGGAAATATAACGCACTCGCCATAGCTCACTCTGATGACATGCATCGTCTAACGACACGAACCAATGCCTGTTTAAACATTCATTTCTGAAGCTACCGTTAAAGGATTAGATAAACAGACTATCGGCCACAAATTCATACTACAACATTGGTCAACACACATTAACTCGGGAGGACCAAGCCAGTTGGCTGCCGCTACTTGCCGACGTGGTCGTTTGATACGTAAATTAAGCCCCTCCTCGCAATACATGCGATGCATCTTCTTAAAATTCGGGTTACATTCAGAGCAGTGGCTACGCGCTATGTTTTTTAATTGATCAAATTATAATTGCAATGAAGCAAGACCTTTCTCTGTAGTCTGTCGTACTAGCTAACTTGACTATTTTTGGGAGAAGATCACACCATAGAAAAAAGTTAGATATTTAGGCTCGACAGTCGGAGACTATACAATGAAACTATTGCCTAATATGATAGCACCAATCATTTGCTTTTCTTACACGGCGAATTGCCCGCGGAAACAGGTTCAGATTTATTTGAAAATATTCCATAAAATAAATGTTCTGATTCGGAATACATTTGCAATACGGACGCACTTTGTATAATTCTAAATGAAGCGCTGTTCGGCACATAAACTATAAACCCATGCTTACTCTCTCCAAAAATAGCAGCCTCCACTGATTGCCCGTCTATTAAATTAAAACATAGTTCAGGCTGACTCATTAATTTATCCGCTCTTGAATATCCTGCCACGGCGCATACTGAAAATACACAAAACACAAATACGCCAAAAAAACCGGAGCCTTCTCGTGCCATACGCAACCACTGCATAGGCGATTTGTTTTTAGCAATTTGATGATCTGATTCCTTTTTTCTAATTATCTTGTTAACATTTTTGTCGTGAAAAGCAAAACTAAAAAAACCGATTACTAAAGCCGAAAAAGCTAACAATATAACTTTCCCTGCACCCAACAATCCTATATAAAAATGTAAAAAAGCAACTACAAAGGTTAGTATTCTTAGTGTCTTAAGAATTGCACCGCTATGTGGCCATTTTTTAACAATAAGATGATTCGACAACCTCTTTATGTAATCTTCTTTCCAAGAGTAAATATCCTCACCTTGCGACTGCGATAAACCTTGGTAAATTTTCCTTTGCGACATCGCTTTTATCACAGCTGCTTCCATTCTACTCATACAAATTCCGTAGCCTATCGCCAAAATCACATGAGGTAAAATTACTGAAATCATTGAAGCAATTATCGCGATTGTTATCAAACTGCCGAATGCATGTGCATAAAACACACTATCAATAAAGTTCAGAAGTCCGCTTGGTACGGATAGATAAATAAATAAAATGTGCGTAGTAACCAAGGAAAATACAATGGCGGAATATGTAAAATAAGGCTTGAATTCATCAAAGTACTTCTTTAGTTTTTCGCTAACTTTAGTCATTTAAATCTCATTACTAGATATACTAAATTTATTTAATTGTAGGGCTACTCTACTAAAAACCCCTACCGCACATACCTCACCGTATAAGCATCCTCCCCCTCAACAGCAATAACCAATGCATTTTCATCACAGGTATAAACAGCAGCCTGCCCCTCCTCAGGCCCAGCATAAGCCTCTCCGGAAGTATCATTACTGGCCGCGGGAACCGACGAACTAACACCATCAACAATAATCGAAACTGAAATAGTCGTATTCGAAACCTTATTCGCAACAAGGTAGTTACTGCCCGAAGTGCCCCAGTTAAACGTGTTATCACCGACCACGTTAATCATCGTTTCCACTTCTTCAGTGTCGCCTGCTGCGCCTATCGCCAAATCAAACGTTGTAGATCCAGTACCGTCAGCATTTAAGTTAACAAACACATCACCATTGAATGCACCATCACTACCTGGTTGACTCTCCAGGAAGGCTTTATCGAGCGTCCACCGCCCTACCAAACAGCTGTCGATACCGGTGCCGGCAATGGGTGTTGTTTCCGGGTCGGTAGGGCACTGCGTTAAAGGATTAATATACTTTTGCTGAATCGACGAACTCAACTGATTTGCCTGGCCTGCCATAGCAATGATTAAGCTCTCGTTTTCCGGCCACGTTTGTATGTCTTCATACCCGGTTGGTGGCTGGCCGTTTGCGCACACGCAATTGCCGATGATGCAAAAATTTAATGTGCCTCCTGCGCCAAACTCTATGGGGTCGTTAGAAACACTCCAATGCATCGCGCCAAGCCCGTCGCTGGTTATTTGTAAAACGGGTAAAACATTAATTCCGGTTATGGGTCCACCTGAGTTTGGATCAGACATATCAGGTGTAATAACCAAGTTCTTGACCTCACCAAACTTTGTAGTTTGCGTTTCAAGTGTTGCACGCGGCACAACCGCGGCCGCCCGGCCACCCACACCGATACTGTCCCACTCTAGGCCAAACTCTGGCTTCATTGCCCTACCCGTTGGCCACGCCGCATATCCATCTGCCCCAAGCTGGTCCAGAACGAGTGCAAGGTCGGTTGGAGAATCACCGGAGCTGCCTTCAAAAATCGCAGGTAAGGTTGTCCATAGGTCACGGCTTTCCGATTCAAAGCTGTTAGCAACATGAGACCAAAAACCGATGGCCTCATAACCGTAACCTTCGAATAAATTGTACTCAGCGTTTTCATAAACTTTCCAAAACCAGTCATAAAAATCGGTTTGACCGGCCAAAGCAACGCTGGCCCAGGATGCAGTACCTTCAGTTATCCAAACAGGCATTTGCTGCGTTGACATTTCAAGCTGAAAGCAATGCGTAACCTCGTGCGCAAGGGCCATAAGCTTTACTTCCGGTTCATAACTATCAAACTGATTTAAAGAGGCCGTTCCTTCATTGATCACTATCCAACACGAATCGGTACTTTGTAAACCGTATTGCTCCATATCGAGAATACCCTCAGCCACAACGACTTCACGATTTACCCGAGGCACCACAAATAAACTCACTTCACCTTGTGACCCATCGGATACCAACGTTGCCGTTGGCAGCCGCACAACTTCAATGCCATTAACTAACGTTCGACCAAATTTTTCTTCCAGTCTATTTGCAATTGTGTTTGCCAGCACCTGGTAAACGCGACTCACTTGTCTAAGCTGCGCATTACGCGAACCTTGCCGGGTGTCAGCGTTATCGACAATAGGTGGAAACAGTTTGGCGTATATTTCGGCCTGTACGGCGGGGCTATACTCATCAATAAATTGCAGCACCTCAGCCACTGCATGCGTTGCAAATATTGGCATGCTACCGTCTGATGAGTAGCCCGGCGCAGTCTGCAACTCACCAAAATGTGCAGCGAATTGCGCTAGCGCGAAGTCTTTAGTGACACCGCTTGTGTTTCGCATGGCAGCAAGTGTGACCAAGTTAGAAGCAGGACCATCTGTATTGGTGTCGCCTGTTTCGGAACTAGTGCTACCGCCACCACTGCAAGCACTAATTACAACAAGGGCAAGGGCTAAAAAAACTAAACGGCAAAACAAATTTCGCTTAATTAATTGTTCTTGTTTGATCATTGACGCTGTCCAATTGGAGAAACCGTGTTGCGCCTACACGATACTACAACAGGTGTGATTGTTCTCGAGCCAAAGCTAATGAATATCCAATCGCGTCGTAAACTTCGCTTGTACTCATCGCCACATCCAATAAGAAGTCGATGCCATGGGGTTTTACTAATCCTTGAGCGTAACACTGGATATACTAATGTTCGGTAAATGCGTTGGTGGCATTTGTCTCAATAAGTCTCTGCCCAAAACCGATGCAGAGGCTAGTCGAGGTATTGAACCGCTTCGAAAATACTAATTACTTTACAAAAAGCGTCTGGGTAGGTTAAATTAAAAACGTTCGAGAGTAGATACCAATTTGTACTTTCGACATCCATATTTATCGCTAAACTAAAGTATGGTTAGGTTTCAATTAGCAGCAACTCTAAACCCCAATAATCTATGCTGTAGGGCATATAAACTAGGTTCGAACATTTTTATTGAGTAAAGAGTCAATCTCATCTTTTAAGGCAAAGTCTGAAAATTCTAATTCAAGGAGAATAAAATGAAAGGGGACTTTAACGCTTACTCGTTATTAACTCGATGTGCCCTCGCACTGACACTATTAATCGCATCAACAGTAAGTGCAACTGCGGCCGATCGCCTATATTCTGGCCAATCTTTATCACCAGGGCAAAGCCTAGTTTCATCAAATGGTCGATACAGATTAGTTCTGCAAGGCGATGGCAACCTTGTTATTTACACAGCAGGTAGAGCAATTTGGCATACGCACACCTATGGCACCAGTGCAAACAAATTGGCTATGCAAAGTGACGGCAATCTTGTTTTGTATCGATACTCCACACCGAAATGGCATACACATACCTACAACTACCGAAATCAAGGTGTACGGGCGGTGTTGTAAAATGACGGCAATTTTGTTCTCTATACCTCAGCATGGAAAGCCATCTGGGCAAGTAAAGGTTTGGCTGCGGCAGCGCCAGCAAAAGTAGCTGGAGAATTTAATGTCACTGTTAAATCATTTATAAAACCAGTAGATTTAACGAACATAGGGTTATTACCATTCCCCGGTTTTTTGGATGCTTTGGCCACAGCCAAGCTGGCTGCATTTGCTGTGGTTACCAAGGCTACTTTCAGGGAAAACCCATGGCATACAAGAAAAGACGAAGGCTATAGGTTCTATTCCAACTTACGCATCAATGCTGAATGCACCGGCGCCAATTTACGCATTACGCGAGGAATATTAACAGCCGATTCAGGGAAAGATGCCGGACAAAAGGCTGACGCCCCTATTGGCCACAAGGAATTGAAAATGGTTGGGAATGAATACCGGTTTAAGTGGTATCTCAGGGCTAAACCAACGGCTGCCGCGCAGGCTGCGTTACTCGCAGTTTGGCCTAGAACTAATCCGTATATCTGGCACAAAATGGGCGGCAAAGTAATTTGCAACAACGGCAGGCCGAAATTAATTACCAATTTATTTGAAGGTAGTAAATTTCCAACCCATCGATACTGGATTAATGACGTAGCAAAGCATACAAAAAATCAAGGGCAAATAGCCGAACTATGGAAGCTGGACAGGCCATCGCTTTAATCTAGTGTGAACGCCCCTTACACAACAGGTATAGTCGTTGTATAAGGGGCATTTTAAACAAGTTAAAGATTATCATAACGATTGGAAATAAAGATTTTTATCATAGTCCGTTAACAGTGACACGATGATTCAGGTTTTTAAATGGGCAAACTAGCTACCATTAAAAATATGGCAACAATAGCAATGCTTATTTGCTTGTTAGTTATTTTGGTGCCCGTAGTAAACATTCTCTACCCCCTTTTTATGCCTATACCCAATGAAAGCAATATCGATAAAGTTAAAGTTGGTACTAACAACAATCCAGCACAGATCACTGGCGCACTTGAAAATACTGAGTTAATAGATACGCGCGAATTCAACTTAGCAATAACTTTATCCGAAGACCAATCGACAACGGGTCTACATTTAGGCGACAACCAGGCAACAAGCAATTACATAGCTTTAGATTACGAAGAGAGCTATGACATCCAAGGGGCTCTTGCAGAAATCGAAACGATATACCTTGACCCTGCTAACATCTCCATTGAAAACAACTACAGACTGTCAGAACTGCATAATCAACTGAGTGTACTCGCTTCAATCGACAAGGACATTCGCGAGCGTCTTATACAAACATTTCATGATCATTCAGGGAACGCCTTAGGCACGTTCGTCCTGGAGATACTTGCACAATATAACGACCCCGAAATAGTTGAACTCGGACTGGAGCTGGTGCAATCAAATGACATTGACCAGCTTAAATCCGGATTAATGCTGTTGAGCCAAAAGAACAGTAATGATTCGCGTGTATCCGAATCCGTAGAATTACTTCTTGAACAAAAAATTACGGACCCAGCCATTTTGACAATGCTGCTCGATTTAAACATGCATTCCGCTATTGACGAATCGAAAACCGACTATCAACTCACTGTATTGTCAGAGCTGATGCAACACAACGATGCTGAAGTGCGGTCAGCGAGTATCTTCAATTATTCCAGGCACGCACGCAATGAACAAGAGTTGGAAGCGATATTCAAAGAGTTGCAAAGTGATAGTGATAATGATCGAATTTCAGCAGCCTCAGCCTTAAGTATCAGCACCATAAACTCTGAAAGGATACGTGATGAATTGTTAGCTAAGCTATATGACACCGAAGAACTTCAAGATGTCAGGCAAGCGGCAGCAGACGGGTTAGCTCGATTTGATTTAACGGATGCTCAACGAGCCGCCGTTGCCGAATTTTGGGATTCTATAAGTAAATTGTAAAGATGGGTTCGTTATAAATAATTATATAGAAAATTTCTTGATAACAGGCTTACTGAATACGTTTCAGCCACTGATAATTTTAAACGTCAATTCAGTTAGCACATTGCTGTCTCCAACAACACCGTTTTTTTCAAACGGTACAACAATGGAATTACCCGATACATCTTCAATTTCGGCATTAACTTTTAGACGGTGAGCACCAACGACCCAATTCTGTAACGGGAAAAATTCCAGATACGTTCCGTGGCTAATAAACCTACCTTTTAATGCCTTTCCATTTACACCGTGAATGCTAATCATTCGTTTAGAAGTACCGACATCCATAATACGGTCAAACCTAATAATAAACGGAGATCGGGTTCCCGCAGACGGCAATTCAAAATCCCATAGCGACACATCTACCGGATCAACAACGGCTGGCCCGGCCGTGAAGGTTATCCGCCGCTCAATAGCAGTGGGCACACGATTAACATCCCGCATATTTCGTGATACTACTATGGCGTAGTGTTGGTGCTCTTTGAAAACCGTACCGACCAACTGGTTTGGACCAACACCTGTTTTTATCCGACCAGGGTCTACCAACAACGTAAGCCGTTTCTGTAGCGGATCCCAGAGTTCAACACCCAAGTTTAAAAACGGATTTTCGACAGGCTCACCATAACGATCCTCAACCCAAATATGCTTTGCAACCTGTCCACGCTGCATTGCGTTAGAAAAGTACAAGTAAAAACGCAAGGTATTGACGGGTATAACCGCATTACTTGGGTGTATCGATTCAAGAACCGGGCTACTGGCATTAGGTGTAATCCCAACTTGCGAGCTATCAGCTACAGCATAGCTTATCGAGACTATTGAACCCATAACCACGGCAATAATAAAACAGATTAGCTTTAACATGATAGCCATCCACAGAGTACCTCTCTTATCCTGTACAACGGCAAGTAAGAGAGGCTTGCACTAATTGACTAATAAGTTAGCGGTGGCGCTGCCTTGTAACCAAACGGATCAGGACTACCCGCCCAGTTCATTTCAACCACATGATCGGCACGATCGAACCACATCGGTAAAGGAATGGTGTGCATTTCTATTACCGAGGGGTCTTCCGGGTTCAACCTAATAGTGACGGCCCAGTTTTCGTCCACCGTGTCTAAATGCAGTGTATTGCTCATCGGCATCGGATACTGCTCTACACCGGCAACAGCAAAAACCGGTTTTACGCCTTCACCATGAGGCATTGCTGACGCTGCAGTAATTGCTTGCAACGGAATCTGTGCTGCACTGCGATTGGTGTTGGTTACCAACACATTGCTGGATTGATCCCACGCATTGGTGTACTGAACAATATCGATAGGAGTGTTACCAAAGCCCATCTCACCAATCATGGTACCGCGTACTTTTGCGCCATCTTGCAATTCATCTAACGGTATTCTAACAATGGGCGTACAGGCATACACAGCAATTAACGTAGGAATACCATCAAGTTCAGCAACTGTTTGTGTAATGATTGGCGCGCGAGTTTCATACTGCGCATGTACCGCATGCCAAATCTCAATGGACGTTGTTTTCACCTTGCCGTCGAACGGGTATTTGATCCGACGCAACTTAGAACTGAACTCCTCATTGGAAATGCCAGCCACCAGAATTTCGCCGTTATAATAATCAATGTCTGTAATTGAAAGGCTGTTCAGCGGCTGCCCGAACTCCAACGACTCAGTTGTTGGCACCGGGCCTATCACTGTGGAATTGTGTTCTGCCTTAGATAAATCAACTACCTCTAAAACACCTTTATCTACAGATAGTACAACCGGTTTAGCATCGGGGCCGAGCCCGTTATGAACAGATAAAAACACCTGCTTTCCCGGTTTGTGCACCACCATGTCATTGATACTGATTTCATTGCTGGCGGTACCGAGCAGCTCAGCAATTTGTTCATCCAAATCTTCAATAAGGGTACGCCCTTCAAACGTCTGCGCGCGGCCTAGAGAATATTCAGACTGATCGCTCAATATACTATCGTTCAGATTAAACGCATGAACTCGCCCTGCTTTCGAATCCCCAACAAAAAGCACATTGTTATCGTTAAAAGCCAGCGCGCCTGCAGATTGAAGCTGCCCATCGCCGCCGTCCGCAGAGACACCACTGGCCAAAAACAGCAACGCGAGTGCTGTTATATGATGTGTTTTGTTCATCGACTTTTCCTAGATTTGTAAAACAGTGCTACAGCCTAGGCTCGGGTGCGGCGTTTGAAAATCATCGAACTTAGACCCATCTGTTCTAATATCGAGTACGAAAGAAATAGGCCGATATGGTAGAGTTTGAAAGCACGGGTTATTTGTTTAAAATTGGAAACGGTATGAATGGGCCAACTTGAAGACTTACACCTGTTTGTAGCGGTCGTTGATAATAAAAGCATTGGCAAAGCCGCCGAAAAAATGCATATCGCAAAATCGGCCGTTAGTCGACGGCTCAACTTGCTCGAAGAACGCTACGACATCAAACTGATCAATCGAGAGCCTGGAAACTGGCAAGTCACCTCAGCAGGACGAGAACTGTATCAACGCGCTACCGGCGTATTAACAGATGCACAAGAACTCGACTTTGATTTTAAAAGAGAGCCATTTAATCTATCCGGGCATTTGCATATCTCTATTGCAGATGAGTTCGGGCATTTTTTCTTAATGCCAGCGCTACTCGATTTCCAAAACCGCTACCCCGATATCAAACTATCGCTGGACTTCGAAAACCGCTATGTCGATCTTGATCGTGAAAACTACGATCTGCTAATAAGAGTCAGCAAAGAAACCAATACCGAATTCGGTGAAGAAAAAATTGGTACTTTTCAGCACTACATGTACGCAGGCACTGACTATGCGTCGACCAAAACGTTACCGGAAAATCTCGATGAGCTTGCGAAACATCCGCTGCTTTGCTACAGCGATTCGAGGCGAGCGAAATGGGAATTTGTAAAAAACGACGAACCCGTTTCCATAGAGTTTCAACCCGCCTTAAATTCAAACAGTGGTACATTTTTATTGCAAGCAACGATAAACGGCCATGGCATATCACGTTTGCCAAGCATTATTGCAGACGAATCTGAAAACAGTGGCCAACTTGTGAAAGTGTTAGCCGATTACAAAATAGCCGAACAGAACATTCACATTCTTTATTCTGAAAAAAGACGACTTAGTCATTGTATGAGAACGTTTATTAAAGAGATTTCTGCAGCTTGTGCTTAGTAGTATCGGATCTCTTCGCAGTACTGAGTGAGTTGCTTGTTTGCACCGTTTTTGCTGATGAATACCAAAGTGATCAATTATTGTTCGATCAAACTTTAGGCTAGTATTCACCATTCCCTGAACAACTCTTTACCCACACAACTACATGTGGCATGGTGTGACGGTACAGCTGTTAAAGCGATGTGTGCACTTCATCAGTTTGTTCTAGCAAGAGCCTAACGAGGCCGATATCGAACAGCGCAAGCAACGTTGGGACATCTAATTAGATTTCTCAGCCTACAGAGATATACAATATTGAACATAGAAGCTAAAGCGAAGGATCAAAAAATCAAGGTGTCCGAGCGCTACAATGACGGCGACTATCTACAGAAAAACCAAACGTGGCATGTTGAAGATTCCCCGTGGAAGGCAGAACAAATAAACAAAATTGCCAGCCGCAATAATTTAGCGGTAGAAAACGTTTGCGAAGTTGGCTGTGGTGCTGGCGAAATATTAAAACAACTCTCGCAAAAGCCTCGCTTCGACGGTGCTAAGTTTGTTGGGTATGAAGTTAGTCAAGATGCATTCGAACTGTGCAAAGAACGAGAATCAGAGTCTGTATCATTCAAACTCAGTGATATTTTGTTGGAAAAAGAAGTCAACTACGACTTACTGTTATGCATCGATGTGTTTGAGCATGTAGACAACTACATGGCTTTCCTTAAAAACATACGGCCAAAAGCCGAATACAAAATATTTCATATCCCACTCGATTTATCGGTCAACAGCCTTTTAAGAAACAGGCTTATTTACAGCAGAAACTCTGTGGGTCATCTTCACTATTTCACACCGGATACAGCCTTGGCATCGTTACAAGATTGCGGCTATGAAATTGTTGACTCCATGTATACACCTTCATTTGCAGACTTACCGCCGAAAACACTGAAGGCGAAAATGGCTAAATTACCTCGACAGTTGTTGTACAAAATATCACCTAAGTTGATGACGACATTGCTTGGGGGGTGTTCTTTGATGGTATTGGCTAAGTAGGTTTAACAGAAAGAATATCCCGCGCTAAACGTGTCTTAATAGCGCTGTATAAACCAAAGCGGCAACTTATCGGGAGCTTGCATTAGTTCAAGCGCTGAAAACGACAGTGAAAATATCGGTAAAAACATCGGTGAAAATCGATGCGCCAAAGCCCAGGAAATCCCCAAACATTGGCGCACCGCGCACAGTCAACAACGGCAGTCGTTACTCTGGAACTTGATAACCCATCGACCTAATCTCGTCGTCTAGGTCGTCGTCGTCCAGGAAGTCCCGCCCTTCGGCTTCGGCAACTCCGTTCTCAAGGATCATTCTAATTGCATCCTCACCGTAGCCTTCCTCACGCAAATCATTAATACCATCAAAAAGCTCATCATCGGAAATGTTCAGCTTTTCGGCCCAGTAAGACCTTTCAGGTTGTACCGAAGGTTGCTCAGTAACCGCTACTCCTGCCGAGCTCCGGCAAGCGGCGATATCCTCTGGGCTACTAGGCAGGTAGGTCGGCATATTCCCATCTGGCATACAGGTGTACTTCTGTGATTTGACAGTCAGCAGCCGCCCATCGCTCAGCAAGGTTTGCGCACCCCACTGCCAAACGGAAAAGATATTGTGGGTGGCCATGTATTCGGGGCTCAGCGGGAATTTTTTGGTGCGCTTGCTTGAACGTGAGCTTGCAACCTCACGGCTGAGCGATTGACCACTTTTTTTCCCCTGAGTGCTGGTGCGACTTGCGCCCGCCGAAAATCCCTTCAATTCGATGCCGGCCGACAGTGAAACTTCCACAGCGGAAGACACTTCACTGCTGGTCTCAGACGTTGAGCTTGTCGAATCGGTGATGCCGATTGTCATCTCTTCATCGCAGAACTGCTGACAAAACGGCAGCCAAACGCCAACAGCCGGCCCTGCGACGATCGCCGCAACCGGGTTCCTGGATTCGAACGTATGCTGGCGACCATCCGCATCGTTGCCAAGGCAAACGTTATAGAAGAACTGCGATGCCTGACCCTGAGTAATCCGAAGCTTCTGGCGCTCGACTGAAATCGCATCAACGCAGATATCATCATCCATGCGCATATCCAGATGCAGCCGGTTGATATGGCCGATGTCCGTCATTGTCTTGGAATAGCACGTCACCGTGCCTGTTTTCATCGTAGTCGCGATAAGAAAAGGTTCCGCCCCCTGTGTTGCTCCATAAAGCGTTACATAGAGTCCCTCATCACTCGTTCCCGAATCTTCCGCTAACTGGGTGCGGACGCAGATTTTGTATTCGATTTGTTCCTGTGCTGCGGCAGGGGTGACCGGCAAAGCCACACCGAACAACAAGAGGGCTACAGAAAAGGCGGTAATGGCGGTTATGCGGCTGCACATGGCATTTATTTGTTGGGTTGATAAACCGGAACGGAAAACGGACGTGACTGTGTCATTATTGAACATAAATTTGCCGAAAGTTAAAGTACAAAAACTATAAAATCAGCAGCCTAGGAAGCGATGCCAATGGCTCAATCTTCATCTATGAATGATTAAAATATTGCGCATTCAGCACAACTATCAGCACAGGCTAGCACACTGGCTCGCTTGCTACTTAG
>CALDTX010000060.1 GCA_937923565.1 uncultured Granulosicoccaceae bacterium
CATCATGCCGCAGCCAATTAGTCCGTAGTGTGTTGTGCTCATAGTGTTTTTTGAAATGTGTTTTTTATTACGACAGTGAAATGCAAAAATGTTTTGCTGTTATCGTGCAACGAAATGCACTGTTTTCGGATCGAACCAGGTACGCGAAAACTCTGCCAACTGATTTTGTTGATCATGCGAAAACCTTTCCACATAGCCCCATGTTTTTCTGTCCAGGTTATTTAAGTTCTCTGGTGCCCATTTAGGTAATTCAGCAACGCTTACGCGATCTTCAATACGGCTAATCCATAACCCGAGTGCATCTTTGTAAAACAGATACAAAGAGTCGGAAATTTGATCGATGCTTAATTCTTCGGCGTATGCAGCGTCGAGCCAAATTTCTTCTAAAGCAGCCAGTGCGCCGTCCAGATGGCGCAACCGTCGAATACGGTAGGCTTTAGCTTGTGGGCTGCTCGATGCCAGTTGTTTGGGTTTGTTCATTTTGTTGAGCGACAGAACCGTTGCCGTGGGAAACCCAACGCCATCGACGAGCTCCAAGCGAAACAGTGCGTAAATACTTTTAACATCTGGGTTATTCCGGATGTAGTTTCCAGACCCATGTATTCTTTCGAGCATACCGTTGTCTTCAAGGTGCCTTAATGCTTTACGTAAGGTGCCCACTGAAATGCCCAGCTCTTTGGACATGAGTCGTTCGGGTTTTAGCCGTTCGCCGTCCTGTAAATTGCCAGCTCTGATTTCACGTGTAAGCAATTCGCCTATTTGAATGTGTAGCGGCAGCTTGGTTGATACAGAGGGAGTGCTGCCTTGCTGGTGCTGATTAGATTCGGAATTTTTTGGTATTTGGGCCATGGATTGATATGCATTCGCAATATTACCCGGCTGCCAATTTGGCTGGTAAGCGGGGCTGAGCTCTAAGAGTGTGATATTGATACACGATTGACATCCTCTGCGCAAGCTTGCTGTGAAAATCTTTACAAGGACGACGTATCACTGGGCGTAACAAGCTGAAATCGGCTAGTCTTGGCACTCAGCGCACAGCAAAAAAATGCGCTAGCGACGGATTTCGCTGAACTGGTATCCAACTCGAATTTGATAAAGGAATAATTGCAACATGAGCAAGTACAGTTTCCTGGACGACTACAGTGAAGGTTGTCATCCGGCTATTCTCGAACGTATGGGGCAGTCGAATCTATCGCAGCAAACGGCCTATGGGAATGATAATTATAGCGAGCGTGCCAGAGAGCTGATTCGATCGCATTTAGCGGACGAATCTACTGCGGTGCATTTTGTGACGGGTGGTACATTGGCAAATATTATCATTCTGGCTGCAGCGCTACGCCCACACGAGGCTGTTATTGCGGCTGACAGCGGGCATATTGTAGTCAGGGAAACCGGTGCCATTGAGGCTACAGGCCATAAAATACTGACGTGTCATTCAGATAACGGGAAAATTAACCCGGACCAGGTAGTGGCGTTGCTGGCCGCTAACTCACACTTTCCGCACATGGCAAAACCTCGCTTGGTTTATTTGTCTAACGCCTCTGAAACCGGCACCATTTATACAAAAGCGGAACTGGAAGCGCTACACAACGTGTGTCGACGTCATGGTCTGTTGCTGATGATGGATGGCGCTCGTTTAGGCGTGGCTTTAACGGCAACGAATAACGATCTAACGTTAGCGGATATCTCTCAACTGTGCGATGTGTTCTGGATAGGCGGCACGAAGGCGGGTGCCTTACTGGGCGAATCTATTGTCATTCCCAATAGCGATTTGGCCATTGATTTCGATTTTCATATTAAGCAACGCGGTGCGTTACTGGCAAAAGGGCGGGTATTGGGCTTGCAGTTTGAAACGCTGTTTACCGATGGGCTGTTTTTCGATTTGTGTTCACAGGCAAACCAGTTGGCTATGCGTTTGTCTCAGGCGATGGTCGCTGCAGGTTTTAAGCTTGCCGCGCCTACTGAGAGTAATCAGATATTCCCCATTTTACCGAACGCATTAATCGCTGAACTAAAAGGGCAGTTTGATTTTTACGAATGGGAAAAGCGTGCAGACGAACACAGTGTTGTGCGGCTGGTTACTTCTTGGGCTACACCGGATGTGCAGGTGGATGCATTTATTCGCTCTGTTGATCAGATAACCAAACATCCAGACTTTGCTCGATAGCTGCAAGGCTAATAAGCACAATTTGGGAATGTGATTGTAAGTCTGTTTGTAAATCTGCTTGTAAGGCGGTTTGTGAACCTGTTTTTAAATCTGATTGCGAGCTTTGTTTTTTAGCAACGCCCGTGCTTGGTTCAGAGCGCGTTAACGTTTGATGATTACCGACTCGTTGCCAGATGTAAGCGCAGTTGGGTTCGTCAGAGAAATACAGGATACCTTTGGCCCGAATCACTTGCTGGTTTAACTGCGCGATTGCCGTTGTAAATTTTTTTCTGTTTATAGGGTTCAAGCATTGTGCGCTCTGCGTAAAAAATTCAGGCAGTGTGGCATCGATTGGTGTGGACGTTATGGCATTACGCGTTTGTTGAGTGTTTGGTCTGTGCTGGGTGCCTGTGCCAAGTAATAGTGCAATATTAATTGCCGCATGCTGGCAATTGATCAAGCTGGCATCCGGGTTTATCTGCCGAATAACTTCGCGTGTTTGATGGATAGCCGAAGTAGCATTAACGTTCGTCGCTGATTCAATGCTGGGGCTACTATTTAACGCTTTGCACGATTCAACGGCCAGTGAACCCGCTTTGTCGATAAGATCGGTTTTATTGAGCAAGAGTAGATTTGCACTGCCTATTTGTGCTTTCACAACGGTGCTAATGCTGTCGTTGTTGAGCTGTTCAAGAATATTGCTGGCATCAATTAGGCAGATGATGGCATCGGCCCGAAGGTCTGGGTCGAGTTTGGCGATGTCCATGATCCGTTGCGGTTCAGATACGCCACTGGCTTCTACAACAATATGATCAAATGAATCACGTCGTTGCATCAGCGCCAGTAAGGTATCGATAAACCCGTTTGACAATGAACAACAAATACAGCCGTTAGATAATGTCAGCGTTTGGCCGTCATGCGCTTGTATCAGTGATGCATCGATATTGATTTGGCCAAAGTCATTGACTAAAACAGCAAATCGCACACCGGCACTGTTTTGTAGGATCTGGTTAAGCAGTGTGGTTTTGCCTGCACCCAAAAAACCGCCTATCACGGTTAATGGGGCAGGTGCGTTTGGCAGGGCCATGGCTGTCTGATCTTTTTAGTGTGGTTTATTCGTGTTTGCTGGCTGCAGGGTAAGCTTTGCCTGCGACAACTGTACCCCATATGTGAATGTCTTTTAAAGCCATCGGGTCAACTTGCAGAGGGTCGTCATCAAGCACAGCAAAGTCGGCATGTTTACCCGGTTCGATACTACCAACCAGATGATCCATCTTAATGGTGTAGGCGGCGCCCAACGTAATGGCCCGTAATGCCGTTGGCGGATCGATCTTTTCTTTTTCGCCCAGTACTTTGCCGGACTCAGTTACACGGTTCACGGCGCACCATGCAGTAAAAAGAGGGCCAAGCGGTGTAACGGGTGCATCGGAATGAATTGCGAAAGGCACGCCGCATCGTTGTGCAGTTGCACATGCGTTCATGCGAGTAGCCCGGTCGGGGCCCATTGTGATGCCGTAGTGCTGATCACCCCAGAAATAAATGTGGTTGGCAAACAAATTGGCACAGATGCCCTGTTCACTCATTTGAACAAATTGTGCTTCATCGGCCATTTGACAATGTTGCAGTGTATGCCGGTGTCCTGTTCGCGGAAATAGGGTATTGGCTTTTGTTATTGCATCGATCATAACTTGGGTGGCTTCATCGCCATTCGTATGAATGTGTAAATGCAAGCCGGCTTTATGGTACTCAATAACGAGCTGGGTTAGCTGCTCCGGTGGCATATTCCATAAGCCGTTGGCAGCGCCGTCGTAGTAGCCAGGCCATCGCATACGAGCGGTGTAGCCTTGAATAGAGCCGTCGGTCATCACTTTACAAAGCCCGTAGATCACTTTGTCGGTGCTTTTTTGTTGGGCTGCTTGCACAGCGGCTATGCCTTGTTCAAATGGCAGGTCTAACGTGTTCATTGCAGGCAGAATGCGTAACGGGAAATTTTCATCGCTAGCAACAGCATCGAAAGCTGCCATAGTGGCATCGTCGAAGTTTGCGAATAAATCGGTGGCGGTTGTTACGCCTGCATTAGTGGCAGCCTTTGCAAAGTTACGTACATTGGCTTCACTGGTGCCGCCCAAAAATGGATTGCCGGCCACCTTGTAGGCCATGTACTTGGCGGCCATCTCCATTAACTCGCCGGTGGGTTCGTTGTTTGCGTTTTTAATAACGCCGAACACGTCGGTGTCTTTACTAATGCCGGCCAATGAAAGCACTACCGAATTAACGTTGAGTAAATGGCCGTTTGAATGCAGCACTAAAATAGGGCGGGTGGTTGACACTTGGTCGATGTGTTCGACGCTCATGCGTTCAGCGTCGAAATAGATAGGGTCGAAGCCCCACGCATAGAGCGGCTTATCGCTACCTTGTAGTTTGGCTTCTTCCTGTTTCAGGCGTTCAATAACGGCATCGAGGTTTGCCGCGCCTTTCCAGAGTTTGCCGTTAGGATCGTATCGGTCCTGGTAGCCAACATAAACGTAATTCCAAACACCGCCTTCCATCGCATGGCAGTGACCTTCAACAAAACCGGGTAACAGCACTTTCTCGCTGAACTGTTCATCGAGTGAATAGTCGCCCCATCCGGCTAGTTGATCGAGGGAGCCTACACCGAGCACTTTGCCATCACGAACTGCCACATGCGTAGCTTCAGGCAGGTAGTTGTTCATTGTGATGATTTTCTTTGCAGAAAAAATCGTTATGTTGCTCATAAGCGGGTCCTTGGAGAGTCAGTAAGACTTTACACAAAAACGCTCCAAGTTACCCGCTTAGGTCATTTTTTTAGCCGATCAAACCATTCTTTCTAAGCTCTGCAATGACTTTTTCAGCGGCTTGTTCTGCCGACATCACCGAGGTATCCACGAAGATTTCTGGGTTTTCAGGCGCTTCATAAGGTGAATCGATACCAGTGAAGTTTTTCAGTTCGCCCTTACGTGCTTTTTTATACAAACCTTTTGGATCGCGTTCTTCTGCGATATGAAGTGGGGTTTCAACAAACACCTCGATAAATTCACCGTCGTCAACCAGGCTTCGTGCCAAGGCGCGTTCAGATCTGAATGGCGAAATAAAGGCTGTGAGTACAATCAAGCCTGAATCTACCATGAGTTTGGCAACCTCTCCAATGCGGCGAATGTTTTCAACACGATCAACATCGGTAAAACCTAAATCTTTATTCAAACCGTGTCGAACGTTGTCACCGTCGAGTAAATAAGTGTGCTGCCCCATACTCGCAAGCTTCTTCTCTACTATGTTAGCAACAGTTGACTTACCAGAACCAGAGAGACCGGTAAACCAAACCACCGAGGCTTTTTGCTTTTTCAATTCAGAGCGAATTTGCTTATTAACATCCACAGCTTGCATATGAATGTTATCTGAGCGACGCAATGCAAAATGCAACATGCCAGCGCCCACGGTAGCGTTGGAAATTCTATCGATTAAAATAAAGCTGCCCATCGCGCGGTTTTCTTCATACGGATCGAAGGCTATTTGTTGATCTGTGTTGATGTTACAAACGGCAATAGCGTTGAGCTCCAAGCTGGTGGCCGCTGTATGTTCTAAGGTATTAACGTTTACCTGGTGCTTAATGTTTGTGATGGTGGCGGTTACTGTTTTCGTACCAATTTTCAGTAAGTAAGGTCTGCCGGGTAGCAGTGCATCCTCATGCATCCATACTATGGTAGTTTCGAATTGGTCTGCCGAGCTTGCAGGTGCTTCGGTTGTGGCAATGACATCACCACGCGAGATATCAATTTCATCAGCCATAGTGAGTGTTACTGACTGACCAGCAACGGCTTTGTCTAAGTCGCCGTCCATGGTAACGATGCGAGCAACGCTACTGGTTTTACCGGATGGTTGCACGCGTATCGCATCACCAACGCTAATTTCACCGCTGGCCAATGTGCCTGCGAAGCCACGAAAATCCAGGTTTGGTCGGTTCACCCATTGCACGGGCATGCGCATAGGTAGTTGCTTCGCATGATCCGTATCAACTTTAACGGTTTCAAGGTAAGAAAGTAGGGTGGTGCCGTGATACCAAGGTGTGTTTGCACTTTGCTCAATGATGTTGTCACCGCGCAGTGCAGATACCGGAATGGCTGCCACGTTAGGTATATTGAGTTGCTCAGCGAAGGCTTGATATTCTTCAACAACAGCATTAAACACCGTTTCGCTGTAGTCGATTAAATCCATTTTGTTCACAGCCAGTACGACATTGCGTATGCCCAATAGAGACACAATATAGGCGTGATTACGTGTTTGCGTAATAATACCTTCGCGTGCATCAACTAACAAAATGGCAACATCGGCAGTGGATGCGCCGGTAACCATATTGCGTGTGTATTGTTCGTGCCCTGGCGTATCGGCCACAATGAACTTGCGACGATCAGTAGAGAAAAAACGATAGGCGACATCAATCGAAATGCCTTGTTCACGCTCAGCAGCTAAACCATCCACCAACAAGGCAAAGTCGAGCTCGCCACGTTGTGTGCCCCATTTTTTTGAGTCGGTTTCCATGGCGCTAAGTTGATCTTCAAACAACACTTTGGAGTCGTACAACAGGCGACCAATCAACGTGCTTTTGCCATCGTCAACGCTTCCGCACGTTATAAAACGCAGCAGGCTTTTATTCTCGTGAACGTTAAGGTACTGTTCGATATTATTAGCGATTAGTTCTTCTGATTGCTTGTGCATTAGAAGTAGCCCTCTTGTTTTTTCTTTTCCATTGAAGCGGCAGCATCGTGATCTATCATACGACCCTGTCTTTCGGATGTTTTGGTTAGTAGCATTTCCTGAATTATTTCAGGCAAGGTGGTCGCTGTTGATTCAACAGCACCGGTTAACGGATAGCAGCCCAAGGTTCTAAACCGAACACTGCGCATCATTGGCACCTCATCTTTGTTTAGTGGCATGCGCTCATCATCAACCATGATCAAGGTGCCATCGCGTTCAACCACCGGGCGCTGTGCAGCAAAGTACAAAGGTACGATGGGAATGTTTTGTAAATGAATGTATTGCCAGATATCGAGCTCTGTCCAGTTCGAAATTGGAAACGCCCGAATGGTTTCTCCGCTTTGTTTACGTGAGTTAAATAAGTTCCAAAGTTCGGGCCGCTGGTTTTTTGGTTCCCAACGGTGTTGTGCGGTTCTGAATGAAAAAATTCGTTCTTTAGCGCGCGACTTTTCTTCGTCGCGGCGTGCTCCACCAAAGGCTACATCGAAGCCATGTTTATCCAGTGCTTGGCGTAGTGCTTCGGTTTTCATGATGTTGGTATGGAGCTCAGAACCATGCGTAAACGGATTTACATCTTTCTCTAAACCTTCCGGGTTTACATGGGTAATGAGTTCGACGCCATAGTCTTTGACGAGTTGCTCACGAAACTGATACATCGCTTGAAACTTCCACGTGGTATCGACATGCAACAACGGGAAAGGGGGAGGAGCGGGGAAAAAAGCTTTGCGTGCAAGGTGCAGCATAACGGCGCTGTCTTTGCCCATGGAGTAGAGCATAACCGGGTTGTCGGCTTCGGCAACAACCTCTCTCATAATATGGATGCTTTCCGCTTCCAGGCGCTGCAAATGAGTGAGTGTTTCAGCTGATGGATTTAGCGCTGAAGAAGACTGCTTGGCTTGATTCATGATGTTGTCATCGTTACTGGCCTGCTGTTCTGCAGAAGGTAGGTGGTCAATCGGCTGAGTGGGTTCGGTTTGGTTCATGGTTTTGTCCTGCTCAGACTGTTCGCTGAGAGTGGTCGCATCTAATTTTGTGTTCGTTGTGTTCGTTGTGTTCGTTGTGTTCTTTGCAGTTTGTCTGTTTTTATTTGGCGCTTTGCTGCTGATTAGTTTGCTTGGCATTTGAATTTGCGTAGCCACTGTTAGAGACGCAACGTCTTCGTTGAACAATGCAATTAGTTCTTTAGACGGTTGTACTAACGCAAGCGGGGCACCAATAACGTCAGACAGTGTGCTAACAAACTGAAGATAGTGCTGGCGGTTCGGTTGTGCAGGGTGCAACTGCCAGTAGCTTTTGCCACGTTGTGTTTGAGCAAACAGCAGCGTATGAGAGTCATGGCAGCTAACTGAGCCGATCCACAAAACAGTGGCGCGGTGTTTTTTTGCCGCGTTAACAAAATCGGCGAATTCACCTTCCATCCATTGCGCAGCGCCGGCCCTATTTTGTTGAACAGCTTGTCGGGCTGCGCGGTTCAAGTTCGGTGGCGCCAAACCCCATTGCTGCGTGTAAGTGTTCGCGGTTTGTACGCTAACCTGGGTGTTCTTTTCGGCGTGAAGCCATTGCTGCACGCGTTCGGTGGTCCACAGGGTATTTCCACTGGAATTGAGCATCGTCTGGACCACTGATTCCTGCAATTTGGCCGCCGGTTCAGTGGAGTTGGCCGATTGTTTGCGTCTTCCTCTGGGCTTGACGTCTACTGCGGGCCAGCCGCCGGTTTGAAATGCCTTGAATGCAGCGATTATGGTAGGTGTGCTTAACCCCACTTCGTTGCTGACCGCAGCCAATGTTTCGCCAGCCAAGCGCAATTGCACGGCTCGCCGCCGTTGTGCGTTCAAACTATCGACTGTAGATACGGATTTCATGGTTTTACTAACGGCTGGATTATTAAATATTTAAATTAGTTTTCAGTATAAAAGTTTTTGCATTTAATATGCCTGTCTGTGGGGTTATTAGATGGATAGTTTTTAACTTGTTGAAAAATATGTAAATAATAGAGCCGTTGGATGCAAATGTAACGGTTGCCTCTCGTTAGTAAGCCTTAGCAAAGCTTTTGTGAACCAACTTCTTAACGCTTAACGTCAAAAGGTGATCACCAGTAGTCCTGGTGTTTGCAGCTATTCCTAAACGGCTGTTCGAATGGTTAGTTGACGCTGATACCGGCTCCAATTAGGTTAAGAAGTATCGGATTCGTCGAAAAAAAGCCGAAATTACGCACAGCTAGGCCCCAAGGCGCTGCATCGCTTGTCCAAAAAGTGTAACCTCTCGTTTCTATAGGCAAATGCCGGCCTAACCGGTCACCATGACAAAAAAAGTATTCATCAAAACCCACGGTTGTCAGATGAACGAGTACGATTCGGCGAAAATGCTCGATGTACTCTCAGAAGACAGCCCCGTTGAACTCACCGACAACGCATCCGAAGCAGATATTCTGCTACTCAACACCTGTTCTATTCGGGAAAAAGCACAAGAAAAGGTGTTTTCTGAGTTAGGCCGTTGGAAGCCTTTAAAAGATGCCCGTAAAGGCGTTGTTATTGGCGTTGGTGGCTGTGTGGCTAGCCAGGAAGGCGATGCTATTCATCAGCGAGCACCTTACGTAGATGTTGTCTTTGGACCTCAAACACTGCACCGCTTGCCGGAGTTGGTTAAGCAATCTGCAGAAACGCGTAAGCCGGTAGTGGATATCAGTTTTCCTCAAATTGAGAAATTTGACTGTTTACCAGAGCCGCGCGCCGAAGGGCCGACTGCGTTCGTGTCCATTATTGAAGGTTGTAGCAAATACTGTAGCTTCTGCGTTGTGCCATACACACGTGGCGAAGAGCTCAGTCGACCACTCGACGACATTTTGGTAGAAGTCGTTGCACTGGCCGATCAAGGCGTGCGGGAAATTCATCTTTTGGGCCAAAACGTTAATGCCTACAGAGGTGAAATGCACGACGGTGGTATTGCAGATCTAGCACTGTTGGTACATTACGTTGCTGCGATAGACGGCATCGACAGAATCCGTTTTACGACGTCTCACCCGGTAGAGTTCAACGACTCTCTC
>CALDTX010000061.1 GCA_937923565.1 uncultured Granulosicoccaceae bacterium
AAATACGTTTATCTATACGATTGGCGGCACAATCACCAGCCTGCTCATCATCATTCCTGGTGCCTATGCCCTGTCCCGACCACAACTACTTGGGCGTCGGTTCTGGAACTTCGCCGTTGCATTTACCATGTGGTTTAACGCCGGCATGATACCGTTCTTTCTGAACATGCGCGATCTCGGCCTGCTCGATAGCTATTTCGGCATAATCATCGGCTTTGCCGTTAATGCCTTCAACATTATACTGCTACGAAACTTCTTCGAAGCGATACCCAGCTCATTCGAAGAAGCCGCCAGAATGGATGGCGCAAACGAATTTCAAATTCTGTGGAAGGTGTATGTACCGCTTTCCAAGCCAGCCATTGCAACCATCACACTTTTTTGTATCGTTTCCAGATGGAACGGATTTTTCTGGGCTATGGTATTGCTTCGCGATGAAGATAAAGTACCGTTGCAAGTCTATCTACGAAAAGTCATAGTTGAATTAACCGATGATGAAGAATTTGTTAGCTCTACGTTAACGTCTGCATTTTCTTTCGAAACGGTCAGTGCTGCAATTATCGTTTGTTCGATAATTCCAGTGTTAATTTTGTACCCCTTTATTCAAAAATACTTTAACAAAGGCATCCTACTGGGGGGTGTCAAAGAGTAACCCAACCGCATACTGGAGGAAATTTATGCGTAATTTGTCAATCGTTGCCTCAGTGGTTCTGGGCACGTCATCTGTTTTGGCAACCGCGGTAGTCGCGGATGAGTCAAAACACCGTGTTGTAGATAAACCACTAACACTTAATGTTCATTTACACGATAAAAAATTCACTTACGACAACAACTGGCCAGTTGAGCTTGAAGCAGCTCGACTCACCGGTATAAGCCTGAACAATGTCACCATCGGTAATACACCCGACAGTCAGGAAGCCTTTAACTTAATGCTAGCCTCTGGTGAATTGCCAGACATTGTTGGTGGTAAGTTCATCAAACCCAATGCTAACCGCTACGGGCCAGAAGGCGCGTTCATTCCACTACAAGACCTTATCGCAGAACACGCGCCTAATATCTCTGCGTTAATGAAAGAGAAGCCTGAAGTATTCAACTCCATTCTGGCTGGTGACGGCAATATGTATTTCGTGCCTTACCTTACCGATGGTAAATACGGTCGCGCTTACTTCATCCGTACAGATTGGTTGGACAAGCTAGGTCTTGAAGCACCAAACGACGTTGAAGAACTACACAAGGTGCTTACTGCTTTCAGAAATAACGATCCAAACGGCAATGGTAAGAAAGATGAAGTACCCGCATTCTTTAGAAACTGGGAAGAAGTACTTCGCTTAGTTACTTTATGGGACGGTCGTTCTTCCGGTTCAGACACCTACCACGACTTCCACGTTGTGGACGGTGAAATCCGACACGGCTACGCAGGCGAAGGTTACAAAGTTGGCTTAACAAACGTTGCTCAATGGTACAAAGAAGGTTTAATCGATCCTGAAGTATTCACACGCGGCAGTCGCGCCAGAGAATACTTGCTGTCTAACGATTTAGGCGGCTTCACACACGATTGGTTTGCTTCAACAGCCAGTTACAACGATTCACTGAAAGACAAAGTTGACGGCTTTAAGTTAGAGGCGTTCATTCCACCTGCGTCTATTTCTGGCGTTCGTATGGAAGAGCACCGTCGTATTCCTGTTAAGCCTGAAGGTTGGGCTATCAGTGCAACCAACAAGTATCCTGTAGAAACTATTAAATACATGGATTTCTGGTTCTCTGAGCAAGGCCGACGCCTCGCTAACTTTGGCGTTGAAGGTGTTCACTACGACATGATCGACGGCAAAGCTATTTTCAAACCTGAAATTCTTAACAGTGACCGACCCGTAAACTCGCAGCTAACCGATATCGGTGCGCAAGTACGACGCGGTTTCTACCAGGACTACGGCTATGAAATTCAATGGACTAACAAATACGCTCTGGCCGGTATCGACCTGTACGACCAAGGCGACTACCTGATCGATCAATTCCTAGGAGTGTCTTTCAACGTTGAAGAGCAAGCGGTTTACGATAAGCACTGGAACAATATCAAAACCTACATGCTCGAAAAGCAACAAGCCTGGGTATTGGGTAGTGAAGACATCCAATCGGATTGGGATAACTACATGAATGAGCTGGACAAGCTTGGTTTAAATAAAGTTATCAAAGCCATGCAATCTGCCTACGACAGACAGTACAAGTCGTAACGCTGATAAATGCCCTAACCGATGCATAGTCGGTTAGGGTTTTACCTCTATTTAAAACCGATAATATGACTTCTAAGAACGATAAAAAATTGGCTTATCTGGATGAACCCACACCTGGCAGTTTAAACATTCACTACACGCCAAATGAAAAAACAGAAATCATAGAAAATCCACCTCGGTTCACTTGGCTACCCGTCGTAGAAGAAGAAGCGCGGTACGCTTTAAGAGTGTCTAAAGACGCAAGCTTCCCAAGCGCCAACACTAAGCTTTACACAAACATACCCTTGAATTTTTTAACCCCGGACGAAACACTAGAACCGGGCGACTACCATTGGAACTATGCCGTATGGTCAGAATCCACCAACGAACCGATGACACAATGGAGTCAAACCAGAACATTTCACCTAGATGAGAACTTGCCACAAGTTCCATTGGTATCGCGAGAACAGCGTTATAAGAATGTCGATACCAGTCATCCAAGACTTTGGCTGAACAGTCAAAAGCTAAAAAAGTTTAAGAGCGCTGTTGCTAAAGACGAACAATTTGCAGGATGGTCCACTTTTGTCGAAAAGTCGGTTAACCCATGGCTCACGCGCGAAGTAATGAGCGAACCAGCCCCCTACCCTAATAATCAACGTACGGCGCCCATCTGGCGACAAACCTACATTGATTGCCAGGAGTTGATCTACGCGATCCGCCATTTAGCGATAGCCGGACACACATTAGAAAACGACGACATGCTGCAAAAAGCCAAACAATGGTTATTGTCTGCAGCTCAATGGGACCCAAACGGTACGACCTCTCGCGCCTACACCGATGAATGGGCATTCCGAGTGGTCTACGCACTTGCTTGGGGCTACGACTGGTTACACGATTCACTCAATGAAGAAGAGGAACGTTTAGTTCGAAAGGCGTTGATGGCCAGAACCAAACAAGTGTCCGACCACGTTATCAACAATGCAAAAATTCATTTGTTTCCGTACGATAGTCACGCCGTTCGCTCCGTGTCTTCTGTACTGGTTCCAGCTTGTATTACGCTATGGGATAAAGAACCCGAGGCCAAGCAGTGGTTAGACTATTCAGTCGAGTTCTTATCAACGGTGTATTCACCGTGGGCGGATAACGATGGTGGATGGGCAGAAGGTCCGCATTACTGGATGACAGGTATGGCCTACCTCACTGAAGCCGCCAACCTGCTGCGCAGCTACATGAATATCGATGTATATGAACGACCCTTCTTAAAGAAAACAGCCGACTTTGCCGTATACACAAAAGCGCCACTCACCCGACGAGCAACCTTCGGTGACGATTCCACCATGGGCGATCTCGTGTGTTTGAAAGTAGGCTACAACGTTCGACAGTTTGCAGGCGTTACTGGTAACTCGGCTTACCAGTGGTATCACGAAGAAGTTTGTCGTAACGACCCCGGCACCGAAATGGCTTTTTATAACTACGGATGGTGGGATCTGAACTTCGATGATCTGATGTATCGCCACGACTTCCCGCACGTAGAAGCCAAACCACCCAGCGATATGCCAAAGCTTAAATGGTTCAAAGGTATCGGTTGGGCAGCTATACAACACCGTATGGATGATCCAAACCAGCATATTCATTTCGTGATGAAAGCGAGCCGGTTCGGGTCTATTAGCCACAGTCATGGTGATCAGAACGCCTTTTGCATGGCAGCCTTTGGAGAAGATTTGGCGATCCAATCGGGTCACTATGTTGCATTCAACAGCTCGATGCATAAAAACTGGCGGCGTCAAACCCGTTCAAAGAATGCCATTCTCATTAATGGCAAAGGTCAGTACGCCGACAACGACAAAGCTAAAGCGATAAAAGCCAGTGGCGAAATCGTATTGGCAGAAGAACGCGAAGACCACATCTATATAAAAGGTGACGCAACCGCCGCCTATCAAAGCCTTACCCCGGAAGTCGATCTGGTACAACGAGAAGTGTATTTCGTGCATAACAGTTACTTCGTTATCGTGGATACCATTGATGCATCCGAAGCTGTTGAAATTGAGTGGCTACTGCATGCTAACGGCACTTTCGATCTTGGTGAAAACTCTTTCCGTTATACCGGTGAGCGTGCTGGGTTTTACGGACAATGCGTATGGTCGGAAGCAGGCAATTGTCGGCTAACGCAAACCACAGGCTACCCTGGTGTTGATGAGGATGATTTCAAAGGTTTAGATATCAGTACGCATTTAACAGCAACATTTCCGGCGTCCAACAGACACCGCATAGCCACATTGTTAGTGCCCTACAAAAAGGATGAACCAAAACGTATTTTCAACTTCCTTGACGATCAAGGCTACGACTGCGTTTTATATTTCACCGACAGCGAAGAAAGATCATTTCGACTGAGCATTCAGAAACTGGCTCAGGCGTAAAAACACGTACTAATCATAATGCGTAAGCTACAAAGCTGCGTTAACGATAATATGGAAAAATAATGAGTTTAAAAGGTAAAACAGCAATAGTAACGGGTGGTGGCCGAGATATCGGTCGCGCGTGTGTCATGGCTTTGGCTGCTGAAGGCGCGAACGTGGTCATTAATTATCATTCAAGCGCCGAGGGTGCCGAAAGTGCCGTCAATGAAATTGAAGCAATGGGTGGCAAAGCTATTGCGCTGCAAGGTGATCTGACTAAACAAAGCGATGTGGACGCACTGATTGCCGCATCACAAGCCGCCTATGGCAAAGAGATCAATGTATTGATGCATGTTACCGGTGGTTTAGTTGCCCGAAAAACTGTTCCGGAAATGGATATTGAACACTGGAACACTGTCATGAACTTGAACACAACGTCCTTGTTCTACATGGTCAAAGCGGTTGAGCCTCATATGCCTGAAGGCAGCTCTATTGTTACCTTTGCCTCGCAAGCAGGCAGAGATGGCGGCGGACCCGGATCTGTTGCATACGCCACATCAAAAGGTGCCGTAATGACAATGACCCGAGGCTTGGCAAAAGAATTGGGACCAAGAATTCGAGTAAATTCATTATGCCCTGGCATGATTGATACCGACTTCCACAATATTTTTACCAAGCCAGAAGTTCGCACGCACGTTGCGAATGTCAGCCCGGTTAAGCGAGAAGGCACACCAGAAGATACAGCAAACTTAGCGGTATTCCTTGCCAGCGACAAATCAGCATTCATGACGGGCGCAAACGTCGATATCAACGGTGGAATGCTTTTTTCTTAATGCTTGAATAAACACTATGCCAAAGGTATAAACCCGAGGCATAGTGACACTCTACGAAGGATCGCTCTCTTTTCTCATTACATTTTTTGAATAACTCTCTTATGACTGAAATAACCACAGACAGTTTTATCCACGACTCAAATATAGAATGGGAAGATCTTGGCGCAGGCGTATCGCGTAAATTACTGACTTACAACAACGCAGTAATGATGGCCAAGATTAAATTTAAAGCGGGCGCCGTTGGCGAACCTCACAGCCATCCGCACGTGCAATGCAGCTATGTAGAAAGTGGCGAATTCGAACTCACCATTGATGGCGTTAGCCGCAAGCTCACCGCAGGTGACAGCTTCTTGGTACCCACCAATAAGTTGCACGGCGCAGTGGCCCTGACAGACGGTGTTCTAATTGATGTTTTCACACCAATGCGTGAAGATTTCTTAGCGGACTGAATCCCAGAGGCTAAAACTGCGCGTTATAGTCATTTTAAATGACTAACAAACCTATCAATAACTCCAACGTTTATTCCTTGGCATGGCCCATAGGAATGAACGCAATCCTGCAGCAAGCTATCCTGTTTATCGACACCATATTGGTAGGTGGCTTGGGTGAACACGCGTTGGCAGCGATGGGTATTGCTGTGAGTGTGGCTGGCCTCATACTTGGCCTTCTGTTCGCGTTTGCCAACGGTACACAAATCCTGGTGGCTCAAGCATACGGAGCCAGTAGCAACAAAGCGTTAAAATCAGGGTTTTGGTCCGGATTAATCGTCGGACTCATCGTAGCGATCATTGGCATTGCTTTTATAGTGCTAATGCAAGACACCATCGTTGGTAAGCTTACTGATAATGCCGACGTGGCTAGCATGGCCAGTAGCTACCTACTTATTACTACCGTCGTCATCGCAGGCGTCGCGCTATGCCAAAACATCAGTGTTTACCTGTACGCAACCAACACACCACGCATTCCTCTGTACAGCAAGCTGCTGGAACTCCCCTTTAACGCACTAATAAGCTATGCACTGATCTATGGCGAATGGGGGTTCCCCGAGCTCGGTTTAAAAGGTGCAGCTATTGGCAGTGCAGTCGCTGTAGTCATGCGAAGTGTGTTTTTGATTTACTACCTACTAACGCATAACTTTAATTACTTGCTAACTGCGAGCTGGGCAAAGAACAGCGTTTCGGCAACCGTTGTGCAGCACCTACAGAATGCCTTGCCCATAGCCGGTACGTTTATCAGCATGAACTTCGCGTTTACCGTCTGCATGACAACCTACAGCCAGCTCGGTATCTATGAGTTCGCAGCCTTCACCATACTCCTTATATGGATACGCACCAGCGGTATGTTAGTAACCGCATGGTCTCAAGCAATTGGCATTCTTGTAGGGCGACTGCTTGGGCAAAACCGCATGGAGCAGTTGGATAAGTTCGTTAGTGGTGCCTGGCGCATCGCTTTAGTAGTCAGTTTAGCTATAGCGGTTCTTTATGCGATAACACCCTGGCTATTCAAATACATTTACCCGAATCTGGAACCTAAAACGCTCAACGTTATTAAAACCATTTTGCCACTGCTTATTTTGCTTCCCCTGGTTCGTTCTTCGAACACTGTTTGCGGCAATATTCTAAGAGCGGCCGGACAAGCCAACTATGCATTCATGGTCCATGTCACTACGCAGTGGCTGTTCACTGTACCAATGACACTGCTGTTTGTTCTCGTGCTTGATATGTCGGTTATCTGGGTATTTGGGATCATCGTTGTCGAAGAGCTGCTTAAAGCCTTGCCTTTCCACCTGCGCATAGCCAGTGGCATCTGGAAACAGCGATTGAAGTTACAACACTAGTAAAAATCAGCACAATTTTAGGTGCAAGTTTCCACCGCAAACCAGCGCACAGCAAATGTATCAGTAAACACTAAATCGCTTCACTTCAAGCAACAACAAAACAAAAATTCTAACAAGCGACCAATTCGGTTTTTTCGCACCAACAAAGAGCAAAATTCAATAGTCGTTGCACTAATGGTGCGCAAGCAATGCCATTTGCACACCACACCTCTAGTTAAGTAATTGTTTTATATGACTTTTATAGATAGGCACAGTTACTGCGCATACATAAGCAGTTACAACTAAAAAATACTGGAGAAAAACGTGAAAATGATTAGTGCAGTAGTCAAGCCGTTCAAGCTTGAGGATGTACGTGATGCTCTAGCGCAAATTGGAGTGCACGGCATAACGGTAACCGAAGTAAAAGGTTTTGG
>CALDTX010000062.1 GCA_937923565.1 uncultured Granulosicoccaceae bacterium
GGTGCCAGTGCGGGCTTGAACAAAAAACCAGGTGCCATCGCTTTCGCTGTATTAGATTCAGTTGCTAAAGCGGTTTACGCGAACACCGTTTAGGGTTATATCTACAGTACGTTTTAATCGGCATATTCTCGTAATGCTAGCGCCAATGTATTTAAGCAGGGTGATAGTGAAACGCTAGTGGATGGGACCGAAGTTAGTTACTTATTAAAACCCCCGTTGTCGGGCACTATATTGCTTGTATCCTATCGATATAGGTCAGTTAAATTCATATTCTTTGATTGCTGCTATGAAGTGACTTTATTTTGGTGTATTTTAAAATGCCGTCGTTAATATGGATATTCGAAGATGATTAGTAACTTTAATGTTGATCAGTTTAAGTTGTTAAGCGTACGAGTTTGTCTTACCTTGTTTGTCTTTGCGAGTACAACAGTAACACTCCATGCAGCACCACCTCAAAGAGATGGAACACGCTGGGTTGACTCCATAGGGGCCGACATTCTGGATTCTGCAGTGATCTATAGTTTACTACCGGGCACATTGATTTTTCATGCCTCTGTTGATCGACGGTTTTTCGGCGGTAAAAACACTTTTTTTTCGGTAGATTATTCTCAGTCAGTTATGCATAACCGCAATATGGTTCCCGTGACTGATCTCTTTAATGTGCATGTATTTCGAATTAAAAATGCCACTAATCTTCGGTTAATAAACCCTTATTCCAAAACATTTGCAAATGTTGTGGCAGACAACGGAGGTGTCAATCCTATAGGTCAACGCTCAGAGGAAACCGAAAAATTAGCCCAACATGTTTGTAATAGCGATGATTACGCTGGCTGGAGAAGCCCTTGGGATCAAGACGAAATTATGTTGTGTGCGAATGCAACAGTCGCTAAGGCGTTTAATTATTTGGGCTCTGTATTAATGCAACAGGGCGTGGAAGGTGTTTCTGGATACAATGCCCAAGGAGAGTCTCAAGGTATGATTGGGCCTACCTTCTCTTTAAATAACGGCAATTCGGGCTTTGCCATTCGTAATAAAGGAACTCGCCAGTCTATCGGGCAAATCATTTATTTTGATAGACGGAAAAAAGAAATTACGCCAGCAGCCTATGGTTGGCAATTTTTTTACAATATCATTAGCGCTGAATGTTCACCGCACATTACACCTAAATATGAAGGCTGCACAGCAGCAACTGTGGAAGCTCTTCCAGCGATGGTGGAGGCCACACCTGAATCCCTTGCAAGCCAAATGGAAGCGCTGCGTCAAGACTATAATTGTCGTTACATAATTGATGTAAATACGCCGTATTTCGGATCTGATCTGTTAATAATGAAAACGGATGACTTTAAAGATAATTTGAACCGCGAGCCTTATATGAACCAGCCATGTGAACAGCTAAAGAAGGAAGTCTATTAATCTATTAAAACTGCGGAACGAGCCCGAACGATGATATTCGGCTTTTTCTTAAGGCACATTTATCGCAGGTGGCTTACGACGTTTGCCAGATAGTGCATTGCCGACTATTGCGGCTAACAGGACTGCGCCGCCAAATAGTGTATAGATGCTTGCTGTTTCTCCAAGCAATAGCCAAACCCAAACCGGAGCAAGCAGCACTTCAGCCAAAGACAGCAAAGCTAATTCAGCCGCAGGCAAACTACGCGAGCCCAACGTATACAAAATAAGACCAGCACCCACTTGAAACACACCCATGCCCATGGCAACGCTGCCATCGTGAACGCTGATGGTTGTAGAGAGGCCTAACCATAAGCAGACTACGAACGTTATAACAATTGCGAATACACCAGATAGAAACACTGATGGCAACATTTCATCTGTTTTTCCCCAACGCAAGGCCACAGTAAAAATGGCAAATCCAAGGGCCGATGCAAGAGCAGCTAAGCTGCCTTTAAGTACAATGCTACCCGATTTATCGGCAACCATAATTGCTATACCACTCAGTGCTACAAGAATGGATATCCAAGTAGCACAGCGAACCGGTTCACGTAACACCAACCATCCTAAAACTGCGGCCATAAACGGTGCGGTGGCGAATAACAACATAGCATTAGCTACTGATGTATTTTGTATGGCGTATATGCCGCCAGCATAGGCTGCCACTAAAGATAAACCTGCGATAACAGCGGGTAAGCCGGTGCGTCGAATTTGAGTGAACGGGCTTTCGCCTGAACGTAGGCGAATAACAATGTAAAGAAATATCGACATGCTGATGGATCGATAAAATAGAATCTGCCAAACAACGGCATCGTCTATCAGACGAATACCCAATCCTACCGTTGACCATAATACGCCTGCTGCGAAAACGAACAGAATGCCGTGTTTATGAGAATCAGCTGTTCGATTTTCGTGCGGGGATGTTGTCACGGAAAAGAGCGCGTTGTTGGAGGATATCTTGGCTTACACAATAAACGCTGTGAGTCGAAACCTTTTGCTCATTTGCGACCTCTGGTGACAGCGCTACACATAATTACCTGAGCAAGAGAGAGGCAGTGTATATTTAGTGGCTAATACTGTTTTCGTCTTGCACGATCGATAGGGTTTAAGTTCGAATGCTGTGTACTCAAGAAACGCGTGAATTGATTGGCAACAGGCTCAGTGAATTTCCGGTAATCAAAAAAAACGCAGAAAAAGTCGCAGCTGTAGCGCTGGTTGTCGTCGAAGGCGGGTACGGCCCTGATCTCGCCGGTTTCTCTGTCCATGCAGACTGGCAAACACATGCATCTTTGGTTCTAACGAGGCGTGCTGCGCATTTAACACATCATGCGGGTCAATGGGCGCTGCCTGGAGGACGCGTCGATGCAGGCGAAACTTTGTTGCAAACTGCCGTGCGCGAAACACGAGAAGAAATTTGTTTTGATATCAGTGAGACCGATTACCTTGGGCGACTGGATGACTACGTTAGCCGCTCTGGCTTCGTGATGTCTGCTCTGGTTTTCTGGGGAGGGGCAGCTACCGACATGAAACCTTCACCAGATGAAGTGGAATCGATCCATCGTATTCCGTTTGATGAATTGCTTCGAGAAGATGCGCCTATTCTGAATTACGATGAACTTGAGGCTGAAGACAGGCTTTCAGATGTTAATCATCCGGTTCTGCGCATGCCCATCGCTGACCAGTGGATTGCCGCGCCTACCGCCGCACTGCTATATCAGTTTCGTGAGGTGTGTTTGTTAGGTAAACACACCCGTGTGGCACATTTTGAACAACCGCGATTCGCTTGGAAGTAGACATTTGATTCGCAGCTGAATTTTCATTACTCTTGCTTAACCGCAAAATGCGTTAGTTTAAATGCCCTTATAAAATGCCTACAGCGATAAATACTCTCACAAGGTTTCCGGTTAAAGGTTTGAGTGGTCAGCTGCTCGACAGTGTAAGCCTTCAGGCAGGGCAGGGTTTTCCTGGCGATCGGCAATTTGGTTTTGCGCGTCCTAATAGCGGGTTCGATCCCTTAAACCCAAAACCTTTGCCAAAGTCGAAATTTTATATGCTTGCTCGTGATGCATCATTGGCCTTGCTCGATACAGCTTATGATGAAGAAACCGGTAAATTAATAATGTCGTCAACGCAGAGTAAAGGTGAGTTTGACATTAAAACCGACAGTGGTAGAAAAGATGCTGGCCAGTTTATTAAGTCATACCTTTCACTGCCGGATGATGAAACGCCCCAGCTATATGCAGCGTCTCCGCATCGATTTACAGATGTGTCTGTTGATTCAATAGATATGATGAATGCGGTTTCCATTATAAACCTGGAAAGCGTCCGTGCGTTTTCCGATGCGATAGGTCACAAGGTTGATCCGCGCAGGTTCAGAGGTAATATTATATTGTCTGATTTGCAACCGTTTGAAGAGCTCGACTTAATCGGTCAACAAATGTCGGTTGGCAAAGTACGTCTTAAAATCGTACAGCGTACAAGACGATGCCCAGCCACAGAGGTAGATCTAGAAACCGGAGAACGCGATATTAAAACACCCCGATTATTACGAGAAAAATACGGGCACATGGATATGGGTGTTTATGCTGAGGTGGTCGAAGGCGGTGTGATCACAAGGGGCGATTTAGTCGAATTATAAAAAGGGGACGGAGGAATTTTTTCGCGGTTTACAAATCTGTAAACCCACGGCGAAGTTTGCGTTAAGTTCGAACCCCATAATACTTTCCATCGGCAGCAGAGAAGCTGCTCCGAGTTAACCTAACTTAATCAGGAAATTATTATGAAACTTTCAATCAAAACCATAGCAATCACTTTCGCTCTTTTAGGTTCCACTGCCACTGTCGCACACGCTAATATCGGTCAAGGCTATATCGATAGTGCGATTAGATCAGCTCATTCTGGCAGCGGTAATGTTAATGTTTTCGTTAATGGAAACACAGCAACACTTTCTGGGTGGATCGAAGACAGCCAATCACGAGCACAAGTTTTGGCAGCTGCGCACAAGCTCCCCGGTGTAGATACCGTTAACGGTCATATATTTGTAAGTAATTAAGGTCCTATTAATACGTTGTCGAGGAACGCTGCCAAGGCGGGTATAGCCTTGGTCGGCGTTTTTATAAATCGGCGCGTATGTTTAGCCAACGTTAGTCAGATACAATGCGTTTAACGCGTAAGACATTGCACAGACAAGCACTACGCAGAAAAACATTGTAATTATTTAATTATCATTGTGCCAAATTAATGGCTTGTTACTCTTGATAAGTCAAACATTAAAAAAACGACTTAGACTCTTTATTCCTCGATGGCATTTGTTTTATTACTGACCAGTTTAATCAACGCGCATATAGTTTTTAACATTGCTGTTTTCAGTGTAGCTGTATGGTTAATAGATTTTTACGTATTTAGTTTACGAATTACAAAGTGGATCCGATGTACAATAATCGTTGACGTGCGATTTCCGATCTGGAAAACTGAGGTTCTCGTTAGCGCGTTGGACGCACCAGAATATTTAAAGCCTTGAATGGTGCTCAAAGGAAGTTAAATAACGGCAAGGCAATTCAGAGATAAATTAAACCAGTTTTCCTCGTTTAATAAGTCATATAAATCGTTGATTAAATTACTCTTCGTTTAGGGTAACGTTGTAGGTACAGCGTTATTTTATTGGGGTACGTAGTTATACCGATTAAATAGAGGAGCAGTAAAATATTTACGGTTCAATTTTGTCGTAATTAGCGATGTTGCCTATTTTAAAGGAATTTTATGACACTTTTTGACTGTTTAGTTACGCATGCTCACACTAAACCAAATGCTCCGGCTTATTCTTTTTTAGATGATGATGGCGTTATTACTCAACGCAGTTACTGTGAATTGCTAAACCGTGTAAAAGCTGTAAGCGTTATCTTACAAGCGCGAGCTAAACCGGGCAGCAAAGTGGTATTAACCTACGATCCTGGTTTGAGTTTTGTTGAAGCAATACTGGCTTGTTTTGCGTGTG
>CALDTX010000063.1 GCA_937923565.1 uncultured Granulosicoccaceae bacterium
ATATGGCCAGTGGAGGTAACCACATTGGTGCCGCAAAACGGACAATCGCCAGCGTGGATATGCGCGTCTAACGCAAATTGCGCTGCACAATTCGGGCACTGTATAACGTTAGTTTCAGGCGGTACTGTTTTCGAGGTTTGCAGCTGACGAAGCGCGCTGTGAAAGTCGAGCTCTTCTACGCGAGCCCGACTATCAACGATACGATTTTTATGCCCGCAGTACTGGCACTGCAACGATTTTGTGCCAACCGCATAATGCAAAACTGCGCCGCATTGTTGGCAAGGAAACCGTGTTTGCGTCAGCGCAGCTGTGGTTGCTTCGCCTACGTCTTTTGGAATTTCATCAAACAACGGTTTCATTGACTCAATTTAAGCCTGATTGTTTAGGCAATTATTTAGCTCGTAGGTAGAGGTGGTGGTGTGTTACCACCTTCGAAAAGTGCATCAAGCGCGCTAACATCACCCGCTTCAACCCAATCTTTCATGCCTTGTTGCCACACAAGCGTTGTTGCATCCAGTTCGCCATTAGCGACGTGCCGCTTTAAATCTTCCAATGCATAAGGACCAGCCGCTCTACCCGACTTCGCCACATGAAACACACCAGCGGACGGAATAGGAGGTGGCGCACTGTTAGAGTGCTGCATCCCTTCAGACATTCGGTTAGCCATTGCTAAACCAACTCCCATGCCAATTCCATCGGATGCGCCACCGGCAGGGTTGTTGGCAGCACCTTCCATGGCAACACCGGTTTGGTATTGCAGGTAGCGATCAAGATTGCCCGTCATACCCATACTGGTACGTTTATCCAACGCTTCTGACACCGAAGGCGGCAACGAAATATTTTCAACCAGAATTCTGGTGAGCTCTAAACCATACTCGCCAAATTCAGGCGCAATACGTCGGGTGAGGTAATCACCCAGTTGATCGTAATTGGCCGCCATATCCAGCACCGGAATACCAGAACCCCCAATGATTGTGGCAAAACGCGATGTGATGAGATTACGCAATTGGTTACTGATTTCATCGGTAGTGAAAACACCTTCGGTACCCACAATTTCCCGGATGAACTTCAGTGAGTCTACGATACGCACACCATAAGTACCGAACGCACGAATTCGCAAACCACCAAACTCAGCGTCGCGTAGCATTAGCGGTTGCTTGGTACCCCATTTAAGATCGGTGAAACGCCGGGCATTGCAAAAATAGACTTCGGCTTTAAACGGACTTTGAAATCCATGATGCCAGTTTTGTAAGGTGGTTAATAACGGCAGGTTTTTAGTTTCCAGCTCGTAGGTACCCGGGCCAAGCACATCGGCAACCTCGCCTTCATTAACAAAAACCGCAATTTGAGACTCTCTGACAACCAGCTTTGCGCCATATTTAATTTCATTGCCATAGCGCTCAAAGCGATACACCATGGTATCGCTGGTGTTATCAGTCCACTCGATAACATCGATGAACTCATGAAACAACCGACTGAACAAACCCATCGCTTACGCTCCTGTTGCCGGTGCACTGGAGGCGCGAGCCGATGCCGACTTTAACGCCGACTTCAGTTCAGTTTCCATCTCGGTTAACGCCTTCTCAGCTTCAGCACGACGACGCTTGCCTTCGTCGGCGATTTGCAAGCTCTCTTCAACAGTGGCAATTAAGTTTTCATTCGCTTTTCTAACCGCATTAACATCGAAAACGCCACGCTCAAGTTCTTCACGCACCGTACGGTTGGCCGTTCGGAGATTTTCAGAATTTTTCTCGAGTAAATCGTTGGTTAGATCACTGGCAGCTTGCACACTTTTCGCAGCTTGAGCCGAACGAAAAATGGTAACCGCTTGTGCCAACTGCTGACGCCATAAAGGCACCGTATTAACCAAGGTAGAATTAATCTTGTTAACCAGGCCTTTATCGTTTTCCTGGATCATGCGAATGCTCGGTAAGCCTTGCATGGCGACTTGTCGAGTGAGTTTAAGGTCGTGAATGCGGCGTTCCAGATCGTCTCTGCCAGAACGTACATCGCGAAGCTCTTGAGCCGCTAGCACTTCATCGTCTTTCTCAGCCTGTGCTTCGGCTGCAGGAATGATGTTCTCGTTAATATAAGCAAGCTTTCGTTCACCAGCCAGAATGTAATATTCAAGGTTATGGAAGTACTCAAGGTTCGCCTCATAGAGTTTATCTAACGACTTAATATCACGAAGCAGTTGAGTTTTATGCCCTTCGAGATCGTCGGTAACCGTATCGACCTGACGTCGCACACCTTCGTATTGTTGGATAAACTTCGCAACAGGTGTTACACCGCCAAACAGTTTTCTAAACAGCCGGGTGAAAAAACCAGGACGCTCGTTTGGGTCATAGTTTTCAACTTCGAAGCCTCGAAGCACAGTCACCATATTATTAAGTGACTCACCTGCTGAACCTAAATCTTTATTGCGAACACCTTCAAGCATATTGTCAGAAATGCTGGTGAGTTCTTGTTGCGCCTTACTACCAAAGAAAATAATCGAGTTGCTGTCTGCAAGGTTGATTTCGTCCATAAGTTTGTCGATGCGCACTTGCTCATCTGGTTTAACTTCTTCGTAGGTCACCATTTCATACTTAACATCTGGCAGCAGTTCTGTGCCAGGCAATACGTCTATGGTGGTGGCGACATCGACTTTTGTTTCACTCATTGCTATTTCTCCTATTTATTCAAACGGGCGAAACGGCAACATTTCACCTCTAACTTTGTTGGTTTAACGACGTACCGGCTAATTAGGTAACGCCTTCTTTTTCTATTTGCATCTGCAAGACTTCGATATTGACTTCCAGGTCGCTTAAGTTGTTTTCTTTCAATTTGACTTGTTGATCGCTGATCACCATTTCAATGGTGGTTAATACCCGGCGGAAGTTATCTTCCAGCTCTGGGTTGGCTTCACCCGCATGGGTGCGAGCATAGCCTTCAGTGACTTGTTGAGCACCGTCGAGATACACTTTTAAAAACTTTCTGGCGCGGCGCGCATCGACGGGGTCTTGTTCTATTGTATCGAGAATAGCGCGGGCTTCGCGCACGATGCGCTTGAGCCGGTCTCTAAATTCAATGTTGTCGATATCTTTACTGCTGCGCTCAATAGAGGCAATTTTATCTTCTGCTTCGTCGAGCAACTCAATGATTTCTTCAGTGGTGATGCCAACAGCGGCCACTTCAGGGTCTTTGCGCGCCGGATCGAAGTCGTAATAAAAATAGCAGCCAAGCAGCACGGCTAATGAGAAGATGATGGCATCCAGAAAACTGTGTTGGCTTAAACCCCACATGGCCACGATAAACATGGCCAGCGACACAATGCCTGCACCAATCATACGATAAGGAATTGTACTGGCACGACGTTTGAACCGACGACGTTTGCCTTCTGCCTGTAGTCGAATACCTTTTCGTATAAGCGTTGCTGCGAAAATGGCTAATGCAAAACCGGCGGCACGTGCTAATGCTGCAACGGTGTTATCGGCATTGAGCGCGATGATACTGGCAGGCAATAACGGCAACGGCAGGATATACAGCAGTAAGCCGCGCCACTGAAAACGCGGCTTTGGCTCAGAGTTGATACGTTTAACCGCAGCCATCAGCTAACATTCAATAGTGCCTGGCAAGACAACAGCCCAACCGTAGCAAACAAGATAACAAAACCAATAATTCGTTGTAATGACTTTGGCATAGTGTGTTCAACAACCCCTATGTAAATTTAAACTAACAGCAACCACTTTTTTTAAGCCGTTGGTGCCAGACGATAAACTCTTTCTTCAACAGTATCCAAACCTCTTCTGGCCAGATCACCGAGAATTTCCGGACCGTCCGATTGCGACAATTCCTGAATGTTAAATCGATTGCTCAGCAGCGCTCTAACAGCGGCATCGTCCACCGAAAACGGCGGCCCTTGCATCTTAGATGCGTCGTAATTCATGCTTATCAATAGGCCAACTGTGTCGCTTGGTAAAATATTGGCCAAATGCCCTGCATACTGTGTTCTGAGATCAGGAGGCATCGCAACTAAGGCAGCCCGATCGTAAAAAGCACACACGTTCTTTACATTGTCTGCACTTAAATCGAACAAATCACCGCAATACAACCGTATACCTTTTGCCTCACCGGTGCCAATAAAAGCTTGTAAATTTTCGAGCTGCTGACGTTCGAATGTGAGCCCGTTCTCTTCGAAAAAAGCCACAACTGCTTTCTCGCTTAGTTCAATACCAACAACCGAATAGCCCTGTTGCTGCAACCACAGCATATCAAGCGATTTACCACACAGCGGAACAAACACTTCACCACCTGCAGGCACCTTTATTTCAGGCCAATATTTTTTCAGTCGAGAGTTAATTTTCTGCTGATGAAAACCAATTTTGTTGCTAGTCCACCGCTCTTGCCAAAACTCTGCTTCCATTAATCTGTACCTATTAATCCGTTTAACTTTAGATCATTCATCAAATGGCATTTCCGCTTGTACCGGCGGCGTGTTATCAGCGGCAGGCGCGGCTGCGTCGGAGGAAACCTCTGGGCTGTTAGTCACTTCACGCCATGCTTTCAACAACGGAAAATACAAACCTAATCGAATTGGCCTGTGCTCTACTAACTGCATGATATCAGCATAACGCCGAAGTTGATCCTGATAGCGCTCTTGCTCAGAATCCAGAAAGGCTTCCTTATCAGAACCTTTGTGGTCGCCGGTTTTAAAATCGATGATCCAGCGATCATCGTTTTTATCGATAAACGTGCGATCAATGACTATCCGTTGTATTCCGGTGGCGGTGTACGCAGTGATATCCATTTCCGATCTTATTTGTGCATGTTCGTCGCTCATGATCCAAAGGCCACGCGAATCAGAAAGCGTATTTTCCAGCGCCTGGTACGCCTTTTTGACCGCATCATCTAATTGCGATGCGGGTACACCTAAATTACTCAGCTGCAGCGACAACCTTGGCTTTAAGTCAGATAACCAATGTTGATACTCAGATTCAGGCACATCATGCAAGCGCTGCAGGTGATTATGAACCAGCGTGCCAATGTCTCTGGCCGTGGTGCTGGCCCATTTAAATTCAACATCATCATACGTTTCTGGCGGTTCAGTTATTGCTGTCTCCGGCCAGTTATAGGTGTCGAAGGCAGGTAAAGACCAATCGTTTTTTAATCGCTGCAATGGCGGCGCTGGACTATTTTCCGGGCCTGCGGCTTCTGTATCGCTTACTGCCTCTTCGGCTACATCATCATCGGCAACATCAATTGCCGCGTAGTTTTCAATAACGGACGGATCGCTGGTGAATAGCGGCCACAACGGATGCAACAGCGATACGCTGGTTGGCTGAGCTAATTCTTCGTCTTTATTCAGCTTTGCTTGGGCCAGCAGGTATAAACGCCGCTTGGCTCGGGTACAAGCCACATACAGTAAGCGTAATTTTTCTTGCGATTCGGCACGTTTACGCGCCTCCAGCACCAGTGAGTTAATACGATCGGCTTTATCCCGCGCAACACCGCGTTCAGTTATCGGCGCTAACAACAGCTGCGTCTGTTCGTCTCTGCCAGCCTCGAACCAGTTTAACAAGCCTTGCTGATCACCTCTTGGCCGACGATCCAGCGCAGGCAATATGACCGTATCAAATTCGAGACCTTTGGATTTATGCAAGGTCATCACTTGCACCTGTGCACCTTCAACGCTATCGCTTAGGGCAAACATCGATGAGACTGCTTCGTAGATATCACCGACCTGCCACAGTTGCCCTTGCGTTTCGAGTTTTTGCAACGTAGCGATACAACGGCTAGCTGCATCAAGATCGATACCGTTTTCGCAAACTGTTGGGCCGCCCAGTTGCAACCAAACCGATTCCACCCAAGGCATTATTGCCGCTCTTGGGGCACGCTTTACCGCAGGCGTTATCACCTGTAAAAGCCGTTGAACCCGGTGCAAACCTTCTGCGCTTAAAGCAGCCTGCCTTGCCTCCTCTTCCATTAAACTGAACACAGAGCGTTGATCGCTTTCAGACATCAGCACATGCAGGTCGGCCAGGGTTAATCCAACAAACGGCGCTCGCAGCAGGCTGAGCCAATGCAGCCGGTCGTGTGGAAAACGTAAAGCCAGGCATAAGGCAATAATATCTTTAACAACGGCGCGCTCACCCAGTAGCTCCATATCGATCGATTGATAAGCAACACCAAATTCTTGCAAGGCCTCAAAAATAGACGCTGCCTGTGTTCGTGAACGCAACAATATGGCAACGCTTTGATCCGGGTTCTGCTCCACTGCGCTATGCGCAATACTGGCCACACGCTGCGCTTCTATTTTTGCCGAAGCATCAACCAACAACGCAAGTTCAACCAGTCCGCTTTTATCTAAATGTGCACTGGAAGGTGCATAAGGCACAGCGCCCGTGATGTCGTCCGACTGTGCCGGGAAAACAGCAGTAAAGCTGTCGTTCACCCACGACACAATATCGGGTGCTGCTCGAAAGTTAACGCTTAAATGCAAGGGCTCCAGATAAACGTTTGCAATGCCTTGTTCAGCTGCCTGCGAAAACAAGGTAACGTCGCCTTCGCGGAAGCGATAAATCGATTGCATTGGATCGCCAACCGCAAAAAACGTGCGTCCATCATCGGGCTCCCAGCCTGCCAGTAATTTTTTATAGAGATCAAACTGCGTTTTCGATGTATCCTGAAACTCATCGACCAACACATGCTTTATCGATAAATCCATCGCCAAGGCTAAGTCAGTTGGCTCTTCTTCGGTGCCCAAAGCTCTTTGCGCGCGCAGTGCCATTTCAGTGAAATCAACCTGACCTTGCTGCGCAAAAACCCACTGCAACTCGGCAAGTAAATTGGGCAAAACCGTGAGTAACTGTTCGAGTATTTGCCAATCGTTATCGGTGTAGCCAGCATGGGGTAATCGGCGCACTTCATCGAGCAGCGCTAACAGCTCTGGGAATTCCGCCACATTGGCCAACAGCTCAACCATTAGGCTTTTGCGCTGCTTAAGCTGCTCAACTGATTCGCCAACAATTTTTGCATCGGCTGCTGAAGTTGCAAAGCCCTGCGCTCTGGTTACCGTTTTGCGTGCTTTGGCGGAAGCGCTGCTTCGCGCCACTAAAACGATATCGGCAATAGCTTCCCACACAGGCAAGCTGGTATGGTTTGCATCAGGCAAGCCATTAATGCTTAAAAGCTCAGGCGCTGGTGCCGACACTTTTGCATCCTCAGCTGCCAGCGAAGCTGTCACTTTTGCCGCACCACAAAGTAATTCAGGCAGCTGCTTTTGTAATGATACCGGCACCTGTTCAAGCAATGCCGCTAGTCGACTTTCAACCAAGCGTTGCAGCATCGACTCTAAAATAAAACGTAGTTCGTCGGTTTCTACACCACTAAAAATGTAACGTAGCCATTGATCCCGGTTCGCCAATAACTCAGCCAATAGCGTTTGAACCTGCTCCTGCCGATTGCCCAAATGCAACAATACTTTATCCAGCGAGTTTGCTTGAGCATCCAGCAAATTCATCGCGGCTAAACGGTACAGCGGTTTAGCGTTATCGGCTAAACCGGTTGGCGCACCCAATTGTGAAACTACCGGTAAACGGTGAGCCAGGTTTGTGCATAAGGCATCGATGGTGCGCATGTTCAAGCGTTGCGGGTTTTCGAGTAATTGCCAGTTGAGCTGCGCATCACGCGATAAAACAGATTGCGCCAGTTCCAAGCCTGTTTGCTCATAGGCATTTTCTGCCTTTGCACCACTTGACGCCTGTTGCAGTAATTCAACCACGCGCGAACGCATTTCACTGGCGGCCTTTCGCGTAAAGGTAATAGCCAGCACTTGTTCAGGTTCATCCACCAAAGTAAGTAGTGTTAACACCCGACGGGTTAGCAGTTCAGTTTTACCAGAACCCGCCGGCGCCTGAACAATGAATGACTGCGCTGGATTTAAAGCCCGCTCACGAACGGCTGCATCTATTGGAGCACCGGTACTCATGAGCGACTACCGCTATTGTTAGTTGCATCTGCGTCGCTTACTTCGTCATCACTTTGTACGCGCGTACTGTCTATTCTGCATAAAGACGTTAGCTCACAAAATTGACAAGCATTTTTTGCAGGCGTTATCGTGGCTACACCTTGTTTAATTTCAAGCGCAATGTTTTGTAAGGCCGTTTGCCAATGTTCACGCCAACCCGACCAATCAGTAATAGCATCCGACTTTGAAATACCGGTTTTCACTGCAGGTAGCATCCCTTCCTCTGTGGTCAAACCAATGAAACGATGTTTGTGCGGAAACACTTGCGCAAAACTAATACCGTCTATGGAGTCATCGGTACTGGAGTACAGAGGCAATTGAGGGCTTTCGATTCGGTCTTCAGCCCAACTACTAATCGAGCTGCCTTGTCCTGTTTTGTAATCGAGAATAACTTTTTGGCCACCCTCAAGCTTATCGATTCGATCTACCTTAAGGTTCATCTTGATACCACCAAGTTCAAGCTCACGCTCGCTTTCAACTTCAAGCACTTCAAACGGCGCTCTTGGCTTTTCGCATTGATTAAACCAGTCTGTTAATAAGCTACGCAGGTAACGCTTTTGTATGTCTTGAAGTTTTTTATCCAACGACATTTTCTGTATTGCATGCGCTATGGATTCATCGATCGCTTCTGCTAAGCGGCTTTCACTCATTGCCAGTAAAGCGGCCTGCGTTTTGGTTTGATCCCAAAAATATTCGAGTGAATCGTGCAGCAAGGTGCCGGCTTGGCGTGGATCAATACCAATGCCTGCCTCTTCCAATGGCTTAATGTGCAAACGATGTAATGCAAACGCCTTAAACGGGCATCGTGCCTGATTCTCTAAAAGCCTTGCACCACCTTTAACGGTTTCACCATCGGTCAGTGACGGCCCATTAGGATCATCCAACCACTCCAATTCGCCACTGCATTGCACGGTGCGCATCGTTGCATAAACATCGATTGGCACCGTGTTTATTTCCGCCAGCGGTAAATGCGCCGCTACCGACGCCGGCGACACAGGCTGACCATCACGCGAGGCGACATGACAAGCAAACAATTCCTTGGTGCTTTGCTGCCACATTGAAAATTCAGCCTGCGCAAAACCAAGCCTTGCCGTAGCGCTGGCATCTGGCACGCCTGCTTTTTGTTGCGCTTGGATGGATAAGAACGGGGAAGGTGAACTTACCGCAGGCCATAATTCGGCATCCATACCCGTGACCCATAGTTTACTGAACTCAATACCGTGGCTTTCCAGTCGCCCCATAATTTGCACGGGCATGCTAGGCGTTTCCAGCTGGAACAACGTTTCAGTGGCTAATTGTTTTAGCAGCGTTAATGCCTGGGCTGGGCTAAGTTTTTCATCATCATCCAGCTTTTGCAGGTTATCAAGACAACCATGCCACGCCTGTACAATCTGAAACTCTTCACTATTCAGAGATTTCCCAGGCCAACCAGCATCACCCAGTGCCGTAGCGAACCAACTCGCCCATTGCGCGCAGCTGGACTGCTTGGGTAAGCGTTTTTTACTGACCTTCAACAAGGCTTTGCGTAGCCCCAGAGTATCGGGCAATAGCGTGAGCAACACGCTTAAGCCTGCGTGTCGAATGCGCCGCTCCCGGCAGCGTCTGTCTACACGTTCTCTATAGGCTAAGTCTTTGTCTGAACGCGAAAGATAAGGGCTTAATAAAATCGCTGACAACTCATGATTATCGATACCGCTAACCAGCAACTTTAATAACAACAAAGCCGATCGTATGGGCGCTTGTTCTGCCAGTGATACACCTAACGATGTTTCATATGGCCTGCCGATCAAGCTTATTTGATCGGGCGTGAACGACGGAAAAAACACAGCATCGAAAGCACGCATAACCTGAGCACGTTTTTGTTGCAGGTCGGGCACAACCAAACCGTAAGCAGCATCGGGAGACGCTTCAACACATTGTCTTATTTCGCGCGCGATGGTGTGCAATAGTTGGTCGTCGTCTGCCGCTTCTACTCTGGCAAGCTGGGCACTTCTTTCCAGCTTAATAGTCTCAACCTGCACACCTAGCTTTTCTAGCGCCGAAAACAACAGCTGTTGCTGTGTGGTTTGCGTTAAGAAGCCAGCCAGTAAAATTTTATCGGGCAATGCAAGCTCCGAGGACCGCGTCGATAACCATTCCACCACATGGTTAAGTAACACTGCATCGTCAATTTGAGCGTTTTTATGACAACGCTTTACATAGGTTTTTTGCCACTGCTGAAACGCGAGTTGGTCGTTGCTGGCAAGGTTCTTTGCGGTTAGCTCCACCTGCCATTGCTGCTGCAGTGCCCAGGCTTTTTGTACATTTGACGCCGTCGCTTGAACATCAAGCAGGTGTTCGCCATGCTCACTTTGCGCAATAACACTGCCCCACAAGCGTTGGCTTGCCAGCGTGCTCATTAACGTTACATCACAAATACCCCTAGCTAACGCCTCCTTGTGTAAGCCTTGCGCCCAGCTGGTTAACGGCACGATAGTGGCAGTTTCCCGGATTTGCGCACCGGCATGCACGCGCTGCTGCCGCCACACATGCATTAAATGGCGCGACAAACGCTGGTTCACGGTTATAACCAGCGCGCCCTTGTCTACGTCTTCAATCCAACTGGTATTCATTTAGGGTCCGGTTTTTACAAACAGCTTTTACGTGAATGTTACACTTGAACAACTGC
>CALDTX010000064.1 GCA_937923565.1 uncultured Granulosicoccaceae bacterium
CAAGCTATTTTGCTGCTGGATGAGCCCTACAGTGCGCTGGATGAAAGTACCCGTTTCGACATGCTGGCGCTCACCGAATCGGTGATCGCCAAACATGGTTTATGCGCAATTTTGGTTAGCCATAACAAGCAGGATGCGCAACGACTGGGGGCCCGCACCTTGAGATTAGTTGACGGCCAGTTGGAATCCCTTTAGTACAAACAATTTTTAAAGTGCCATAGTAAATAACGCTTCAGTAAAAATCCTCTAGCACAATTGCCTTACCGCAAACGCCTGAGCGCAAACGCTTAAACCGCAAAAAGCTGGGAATCATCAGCAAACGCTTTAAACTCCAATGCATTACCGGCTGGGTCCAGGAAAAACATGGTTCTTTGCTCGCCCGCTTGGCCTGCAAAACGCGTTTTGGGTTTAATTACCCAGCGAGTACCTGCATTCGCTTCAAGTCTGCCTTGCAATTGGTCGAACTGTTCAAACGTGAGCACAATACCGAAGTGAGGCACGGGCACGCTATCACCATCCACTGGGTTCTCAACGGCTACGGGCCGCACGTGCGAAGGATCTAAATGCGCAACAATCTGATGGCCATAGAGGTTGTAGTCGATCCAGCCACTGTCTTCCCGGCCTTGCTCACACTGCAACACGTCGCCATAAAACGTGCGCGCTGCTTCAAGATCGTCTACAGGAAATGCCAAATGAAACGGGCGTAAAGATGCCATAAAAAGCTCTCATTAAACTGATTAAAGAAGGTGTTTCCACCGCGAACAGATGATGCCTGATAATTTAACCCATGTTCAAGCGGATTTGCCGATTAAGCAGACCTAGGCAGCAAATTTTTCATTTGGCTGTTAGCCAAAACAGGCTTTAAAAAGAAGCTATATATAAAGCACCACTAATTGTTCTTACGAACAGGATTATTCCTTGAACACAGATGACTCAGCGAACACCGCCCCACAATTAAGCGCGATTGAGCTTCGCGTAATTGGTGTGCTAATGGAAAAGCAGCTCACCACTCCCGATGCTTACCCGCTGACTTTGAACAGCATTGTGACGGCCTGCAATCAGAAGTCCAGCAGAGAGCCGATCAGCAACTATACGCAAGGCGAAGTTGACCGAACCTTGCTGGTGCTTTGCGATCGCAAGTTAGTGCGCCTCGAACGGGGTTCACGCGCCAATAAGTACGAGCAGTTGTTTATGCAACAACTCGAACTTGGTAAGCAGCATCAGGCGGTGCTGTGCGTCATGATGTTACGCGGGCCGCAGTCGTTCAGTGAATTACAAACACGCACACAGCGTATGTTCGACTTCTCCGACAAAGCTGTTTTGGCACATTGCATTGACCGGCTATGCAATAGAGATATTCCGTTTGCAACACGACTAGCGCAACAAGCCGGACAGCGCGGTGAAAGGGTTACTCACTTATTCAGCGGCACCCCTGAGAATGTCAGTTCAAGCAAAGAGTCAATTTACGATGAAACCGAGACACACGGTGTGGCGACAAACACATCGCTTTCACAAACGAGCCCGTTAGCCCATCCGGATCGTGAAGCATTAACTGCACTCAAGCAACAGCTGGCTCAAACGCAAGATTTACTGGAAACTTTGCAGCTGGAAATGATGGAACAGAAAAGCCAGTTGGAGAATTTGTATCGGCTTACGAATAATTCGCAAGACTAAAATTGCCGCTTTTCAAAATAGTCTCTGATAACTTGCGCCACTACCGCAACGTCGTCTTCTGAGATATTGCGGTGCACAATCACACGCCCCGCATTGCGACCAACCGACATCAAAACACCGCGCTCTTTTGTGTAGGCAGGTAGTGCGAGCTGATGGTCGCCATCAAAATCCAACCACACCATGTTGGTTTGAATCCAATCATGACGTACTGAAACTCCAGGGATATCCTGACACAACGACGCAAGCAGTTTGGCGTGCTCATGGTCGGTAGGAATCCATTCGTGGCAATGTTCCAAAGCATAAATGCCGGCCGCCGCAACCACACCTGCCTGGCGTAAGCCGCCGCCAGTTACCTTGCGCCATCGTTTCGCCGACTGAATAAACTCAGTATTGCCTGCCAGGATCGAACCCATCGGGGCACCCAAACCTTTCGACAAGCACAACGACACAGAATGAAATAACGAGCCGATATTACGCAGGGGAACATCAAGCGCTACAGCGGCATTCACCATACGCGCACCATCTAAATGCAAAATCAAATTTTTCTCTTCAGCAAATGCTCTGGCAGATTGCATATATTCCATCGATTGCACTCTTCCATGCTGGGTATTCTCAAGGCTGAGTAGCTTAGTTCTCGCAAAATGAAAATCATCGGGTTTGATCACCGCTTCGACCAAATCCAGTGGCAACTCACCATTGTGGCCAAACGGTACGGTTTGCGGTTGTATACCACCAAGTACAGCCGCGCCACCGCCTTCGTATTTATACGTATGCGCTTCACCACCCACAATGTATTCATCGCCACGCTGACAGTGCGCTAAAAATGCAACCAGATTCGACTGCGTACCTGAAGGCATAAACAGCGCAGCTTCCTGGCCAAGTTGTTCAGCCGCTAAACTTTGCAAGGCGTTAACGGTTGGGTCGTCACTGTAAACATCATCGCCAACTTCTGCCGTGTGCATCGCCGCTCGCATTTGATCACAAGGACGGGTTACTGTGTCGCTACGAACATCAATAAAAGGGCTGGCAGCAGATGTCTGATTCATTTGAGCTCTCGTTTGCACATGCGAAATACGGATAAATTCAAGCGTAATTCTAACGGGTAGGCACAATACTACTGGGTTCGAACCAGCATAAACAACAATAAGCCAGTTTCGGTTGAAATGCGCAATGTGCCACCACTGGTTTCATTGCTTAAACCCAGGCTATCACCCGCAGATAAGGTAACGTCAGTTAACGGATATTTTGCGCCTGCCACGCTGACACCAGTAGCATCACCGCTTATCGGTAAAACACTAAACACGGTACCGGGTTCTAATTGGCTGGAGAAATCCAATTCGGGACAAACCACGCAGGCATCCAACGTTGCATCGATCATGCGCAACTTGAAAGGCCACTGAGTAGCCCCAAACAAACTCCAGTTAAATAGCATGTGATCCGTTCTTCCACCCGAATGCCCAAATACAACGACGTCAGTGACACCTCTATCGGCCAACAGTTGAAGGCTCAGGTGTAAATCACTCTGGTTTTTCTCCGGTGGGTGAACTATTTTTTCAACATCAGAATATTGCGTTAAATGCTTATGGTCTGAAGCGATGCTATCCATATCGCCGATTAACAAACTCGGCTTTAGTTGACAGTCTAAACAATGCTTTAAGCCACCATCAACGCAAACTACGAGCGCATCGACATACTCATTGCCTTGGGAAGCCAGGTAATGATAGTGAGCAATCGAAAAATCGCCGTTCGCGAACACCAACGCGCGTTTCACTTGTTGAGCCATGGGAGCTTATAAAATTTTAAAGTGAACCACCACTGCTGATAAAGTCGTCGGCAAACGAAATAGCACGCGATATACCTTTCAACGATGCCTTGTATTTCTGGCCAGAGCTATCATCAAGGCTTTCCAACACCTCAACACCAACGGTAGAACCATCACGCATTAGCGGCATAAGCTCATCGCGAATGAATTTACGTTCGCGCATTTGTTGCAGGCTGCGGGCTTCATCAACCAATATTCTGGACCCCTGCAGCTGCCCGAAGGTATAGCTATCCACACTCCACAGAATTTTTTGAGGATCGTCGATTTCGATTTCAGGGAAAACTAAATCCAGCGTGGTGCGTTGCTGGCTGGTTCTGTTTAAAAATAAGGTAGGCACAACATTGTTGTTCTCTGAGCTGGATGCAAACGCCACAGAAAGTTTACAACTGAAATCGTCATTGGTTTGTTTACACTCTGCCAACCAGTCTCCAAAGTATGCCCGCAGCAATTGCTCGGGTTCATCGATCGTATTGTTGATAACGGTCGGTTCCGGTTCTGCAACAACAGGCTCAACCGCTGCAGCTTTTGCTTCAACCGTGGGATTAGATGCGCTGGTCATGGCGCAATCGTTTTCTTTTGGAACGCGTAAATCGGCAATCGCTGTAACCGTGGCGCTACCCGCATGACCTGCATAGACGCCAGGCTCGTCTTTAAGCGTTACGGCGATCGCAACGTATAAAACCTGTAAATCTACGCTGGCGGTTTCCAGATAATCTTGCTGCAGCTGACCCAGCAGACCATTTTCGCCTTCAACCCAATAGCGTTGGTCGGAACCACAGGGTTGGAAACTATTCCGGTTTGCGCCAAAGACGTAATAGCCTCGCTGCAAATTCTTGGTTTTATCGGTGGCCAACAAACCTTGCAGCTCAGTTAAGCGCGCCAGCGACATGCGGGCCAGACAGTTTTTAGCAATGTATTCTGCTTGCTGGCGAGGTGAGGAAAAATCCAGGTACCAAAGACAATTGGTTTTTCGGTATTCAAAGAATGCCAGCTGGGATTGTTCAAATCCTGCCAACGATTTGCTATCGAGATCGGTGGCAATAAAATCAGAGATATCGCGAATGTTGTCGTCCATGACATCGAGGTAGTTATCCATGCAGTTGTGTATCTCCTGTTCAACTTGGGACAGCGCCATACACTCTTCTAACGCATCGTAGCTTTGCGCCTGTGCAAACGCCGGCACCCCACCTGAACT
>CALDTX010000065.1 GCA_937923565.1 uncultured Granulosicoccaceae bacterium
TGTCAGGGGTGTGGAAGCTGCGCTACGGTATGCCCGTCGGGGGCGATGAGCTATGCCTATCCTAAACCTGCCGATGCCATTAGCCGAAGTCGGGAGCTGTTGAATGAAAAAGCCATAAACACGTTATTACTGCACACCGAAGATGACGAGCCAGTGGCCTTGTCATACAAAAGTGATTGGCTCGAGCCGATGCTGGTTGAAGAGGTGTCGGCTTTCGGTTTGGATTATTGGTTAAGTATGTTGGCCAGTGGTTTTCATCGTATTGTGTTGCTGTGCAAACCCGATAAGTCTGACCCGAATTATCAAGCGTTAATTGCACAAACTCATGTGTTGTCTGAACTATTGCAAGGCTTGGGCATAGAACAAAACGTGGTGAGTTGCGTCACGCCTGATGAGCTAGAGCAGCATATGGCAGCTGACTTTAATGCAGGCCCGCTAGCTGCGTTGAAACCTGCTTCATTTGTCACACACAATGATAAACGGCAAACCATCCGCATGGCCATGGATGCGCTCAGTGTCCAGCTTAAACCGGTTAGACCCATACAGCCCTTAACAACGGGTGCGCCGTTTGGGAAAATCACCATCGATACCAAGGCCTGCACATTGTGTATGTCGTGTGTGTCAATTTGCCCGGCAAAAGCGTTGCTCGACGGTCAGGACACACCCGCGCTGCGCATGATTGAAGCGAATTGTTTGCAATGCGGTTTATGCGAAACAGCTTGCCCTGAATCAGCGATCAGTCTTAAGTCGCAGTACACTTTCGATAGCATTTCGGCCCGTTCCATCCAAACTCTGCATGAAGAAGAGCCTTTTCACTGCATTAAATGCCATAAGGCATTTGCCACCATGGGCATTATTGAGTCGATGTTTGCGAAGCTGGAAGGGCACTGGATGTTCAAAGATGAAACAGCGAAACGACGCTTAAAAATGTGTGAAGACTGCCGCGTGAAAGACATTTTCGAGCACAGTCGAGACGGGATCGATGTGCATAAAAATGAGCCTGAATAGCTCAAATTGGGTCCAAAAAGACGAGTGCTGGTAGAAAATGTACCAGCACTGCCTGAGTGCTTCAAATAGGCACTTTAGGTGTGATTTTAAGTCCGCATGGCGGTATATATTTTCTTTTTCAAAGGCACAAAGGTTGCTGATTGACAACAGGGAACAATTGATTGGATACTGATTCAGCTATCATAAATGTAAGCAATGAAGATGCGTTCCTGAATGATCAGGCGCAGGCCATGCGAGCAAGTGTTTACGAGCTTCTTGGGAGGCTTTTAGCCCGTGAACCCGATGAGCCACTGCTGCAATTGCTCCGCGATATCGAAGATGTCGATGCGTCGGAAGGTCAGATTGCAATGGGTTGGGAGCTTTTGAAGCAATCCGCCCTGAAAACGGATGTCCAGCAAACGTCAGATGAATACGTCAATTTATTTATTGGCGTAGGAAGAGGCGAGTTAGTACCTTTTGGTTCCTGGTATCTAACGGGCTTTCTAATGGAAAAGCCGTTAGCCGTGCTCAGAACAGATCTGCAATCGTTGGGGATCGAACGGCAAGGGGACATAAAAGAATCGGAAGATCACATTGCTGCGTTGTGTGATGCCATGGCCATTTTGATCCGGCATGGCAATGAAGTTCCACTGGAACGGCAGCAGAAATTTTTTAACGACCACATAGCACCGTGGGCGAATCGGTTTTTTAAAGATCTACAGAATGCGAACGCGGCTCATTTTTATCGCTCGGTAGGTTTTTTTGGAGAAGGTTTTTTAGAGTTTGAAACCCGGCTTTTGGCAATGCAAAGCTAGCAAACTCTCATTATTTCGTTACTGAAAGGGCGTAAAGCATGAGTAAAGAGAACAAATTTATCGACGCAAAACGTCGCGGCTTTCTGCAGGGAACTGCGGTTGCAACTGGCGCGTTGGCGACCGGTGCTGCAAGTGCTGTGGCATTGCCAGAAGAAGATCAAGCCATTCAGGCCGAGGCGGTTGGCAACGATGGTTATCGGTTAACTGAAAACGTAAAACGCTACTACAAAAAAGCCCGTTTCTAAACTTCAAAGCGTCTGCTTTATGTTCAATGAAACGAAAAACCAGTTCATCGCCCAATGTTCTCTGAGCTTTGAGCGTAAATATTTATCGGATTGCAAGTCATTGCAACCACTTGGAGGTATCCAATGAAGTTGAAGAAAAAGGGCTCCGTCGATAGTCAAAACAACAGTAAGAATGCGTTGCTTGGCGACGCGGTTAATCGACGCACGTTTTTAAAGAATTCAGGCATCACCGCTGGTGGTGCTGCTTTAGCGTTCGGTGGCGGCACTTCGATGTTGAAAAAAGCGCAAGCTGCTTCAACAAGCCCTCAGCCGGGTGTTAAAACCGACGTTATCCGCTCCGTTTGTACGCACTGCTCCGTGGGTTGCGGTGTAATGGCTGAAGTTCAAAACGGTGTTTGGACAGGGCAGGAGCCCGACTACGACTCACCTATTAACATGGGTGCGCATTGTGCCAAAGGTGCATCGGTTCGAGAGCATGGGCATGGTGAGCGTCGCCTTAAGTACCCAATGAAGCTGGTTGACGGAAAGTGGACTAAAGTATCTTGGGACCAAGCGATCGACGACATCGGCGACAAAATGCTGAAGATTCGTGAAGAGTCATCGTCCGACTCGGTTTACTGGTTAGGCTCGGCTAAATTCAATAACGAGCAAGCCTATTTGTTCAGAAAGTTCGCGGCCCTGTGGGGTACGAACAATGTTGACCATCAGGCGCGAATTTGTCACTCCACAACGGTTGCAGGTGTTGCGAACACTTGGGGCTATGGTGCAATGACAAACTCCTATAACGACATGCAAAATTCAAAAGCCATGTTCTTTATAGGGTCTAATGCAGCTGAAGCGCATCCTGTTGCAATGCAACACATTCTGAAAGCGAAAGAGAACGGATCAAAGCTCATCGTTGTGGATCCACGATTCACCCGTACAGCGGCTCACTCAGATCAATACATTCAAATGCGTCCAGGCAGTGACGTTGCTGTTATTTGGGGCATGTTGTGGCATGTGTTCGAAAACGGTTGGGAAGATAAAACATTCATTCAGCAACGTGTCTACGGTATGGATGAAATTCGCGAAGAAGTGGCTAAATGGAACCCGGCCGAATGCGAGCGTGTATCTGGCATTCCTGAAAAAGACGTTAAACAAGCTGCGCAAACCATGGCAGAAAATCGTCCAGGCACCATCGTTTGGTGTATGGGTGGTACGCAGCACACTATTGGTAACAACAACACACGTGCCTACTGCATATTGCAATTAGCACTGGGCAACATGGGTGTTAGTGGTGGCGGAGCAAACATCTTCCGCGGACACGACAATGTTCAGGGCGCTACCGATATGTGCGTGTTGAGCCATAGCTTACCGGGCTACTTCGGCCTGTCTGGTGGTGCTTGGAATCACTGGGCGTCGGTTTGGGGTTTAGAAACTGACTGGATCAAAAACCGTTTCGATCCGGATGCCTACGAAACAGTGGGCGACAAACAAGTACCCCCAATGAATCGTCCGGGTATGCCTGTTTCTCGCTGGATCGATGGTGTTCTGGAAGACAAAGAAAACATTGCACAAAAAGACAACATTCGGGCAATGGTACTTTGGGGTCATGCGCCAAACTCGCAAACTCGACAGCCTGAAATGAAGCAAGCGATGGAGAAGCTTGATCTATTAGTGGTTATCGACCCTTACCCAACGCATACAGCAATTTTGCCAGACAGAAAAGACGGCATGTATCTGCTGCCCGCTTGTACGCAGTTTGAAACCTACGGTTCAGTGACAGCCTCTAACAGATCCTTGCAATGGCGCGATAAAGTGATTGAGCCTTTGTTCGAATCTTTGCCTGATCACACCATCATGTACAAGTTTGCGAAGAAGTTCGGTATCGAAAACGAGCTGTTCAAAAACATTAAAGTTAACGGTGAAGAGCCCGTCATTGAAGACATCACGCTCGAATTTAATAAAGGCATGTGGACTATCGGTTATACCGGTCAGAGCCCAGATCGCATAAAAGATCACATGAAGCACAGAGCGACGTTTAATACAACAACGCTGAAAGCTGAAGGTGGCCCTCTCGATGGTGAGTACTACGGCTTACCTTGGCCTTGTTGGGGCACAGCCGATATGAAACACCCCGGCACACCAAACCTTTATGACACCAGTAAGTCTGTAGCAGAAGGTGGTCTGAACTTTCGTGCTCGCTACGGTGTTGAAAGAAATGGCGTTAACCTGCTTGCAGAAGGGTCTTATAGCGTGGGTGCTGAAATCGAAGATGGTTATCCAGAATTCACAGCCGACATGCTGAAGCAATTGGGTTGGTGGGAAGACTTAACGGCCGAAGAAAAAACCATGGCCGAAGGCAAGAACTGGAAAACAGACCGCTCAGGTGGTATTCAGCGCGTCGCCATTAAGCATGGTTGTGCACCGTTCGGCAACGCAAAAGCGCGTGCCGTTGTTTGGACCTTCCCAGATCCAGTCCCTGTGCATCGTGAGCCGCTGTATACCTCACGTTACGACTTAGTTGAAGACTACCCAACGGTTGAAGACAGAAAGTCGCATTACCGACTACCAACGCGTTATGCCTCTATTCAGGCAACTGACTATTCCAAAGACTTTCCACTAATACACACCAGTGGTCGTTTGGTTGAATATGAAGGTGGTGGTGATGAGTCACGTTCAAACCCATGGCTTGCTGAATTACAACAAGACATGTTCATCGAGATTAACCCAGCTGATGCCAACGATAACGGTATTAAGCACGATGCAATGGTTTGGCTTGAAGGACCAGAAGGCGGCAAGTTAAAAGCTAAAGCGATGGTCACCGACCGTGTAGCGCGAGGGGTTGTATTTACGCCATTCCACTTCGGTGGTTACTATCAAGGCGAAGACATGCTGCACAAATACCCTGAAGGTGCTGCACCGTATGTTCGAGGTGATGCTGATAACACCACCATGACCTACGGCTACGATACGGTTACCCAGATGCAAGAGACGAAGTGTTCTCTTTGCAAAATAACAGCGGCATAACGAGGAGAAAACCATGGCTAGAATGAAATTCCTGTGTGACGCCGATCGATGCATTGAGTGCAATGGTTGTGTTACCGCCTGTAAGAACGAGCACGAAGTGCCTTGGGGTGTCAATCGACGTCGAGTGGTTACGCTCGATGACGGTCAACTTGGTGAAAAATCGATATCAGTAGCTTGTATGCACTGTACTGACGCTCCGTGTCAGGCGGTTTGTCCGGTTGATTGTTTTTACACAACCGACGATGGCGTCGTACTGCACGATAAAGACCTTTGTATCGGCTGCGGCTACTGTTTCTATGCTTGCCCGTTCGGTGCGCCACAATACCCACAGCAAACCTCGTTTGGTGCGCGTGGAAAAATGGATAAATGTACTTTCTGTGCCGGTGGCCCAGATGAAAGCATGAGTCAGGCTGAGTACGAGAAATATGGTCGTAACCGTATCGCCGAAGGCTCATTGCCGTTGTGCGCAGAAATGTGCGCAACCAAGGCACTGATCGCCGGTGATGGCGATGAAGTGGCAGATATCTATCGAGAACGCGTGCTAAGACGAGGCGGGCGCCCACAAACTTGGGGTTGGGAAACCGCATACGAAGGATAATCAAATGGCAAAGTCCAAGATGAGTAAGGCCAAGCGCAGGCGTATTGCGGTTTGGAGTACGTTTCTGGTTGTTGCCCTATCGATTGCAATGCCATTGGCAAGTTATTCGGTGCATTGGTTGGGTATGACAGCTGTTGCTCAGGATGCAAAAGCAGTTGAAAATCCTCGTTCAGGTTTTTGGAAAGAGATTCGCCAAGGTACCAGTGGCTATTCGGCAGTAACCGGTGCCGAGGCCAATGTACTGATGCAATCGACCGCAAACGATTGGCGTAATTTTAAAGAAAGCCCATTGCTAAGTAAGTTGCCGTGGGTGATCGTCGGCATGGCAGTTTTGTTATTGCTGTACCACGTGTTACACGGCAAAAACAAACTGGACAGTGGTGTTCGTTCTGGGCGTGTAGTGCCTCGTTGGAGTTACTTTGAACGTCTGGTCCATTGGGTAACAGCCATTTCATTCATTGCGCTGTCTATCACTGGCATCAGTATGTTGTTAGGTAAGAAGTTGTTAATACCGTTGCTGGGTAAGGCTGGCTTTGCGGGTTGGGCTTCGGTTTCCATTTCGGTGCACAACGTGATTGGCCCGATTTTTACGGTGGGCATTGTGTTAATGATCGTCATGTGGATATGGCATAACTTCCCAACCATGACCGATCTACGCTGGTTTGCCAAAGGTGGCGGTTTGTTCACCAAGAACCATCCATCTGCTGGCCGTATGAACGGTGGCGAAAAAGTCTGGTTTTGGTTGTTGGCAACATTGGGTGTGGCTGTTTGTATTAGTGGCTTAGTATTGGTTGCACCGATGTATCCGCAAATTCAGATCCCTGGGGTTGAGTTGGTTCGGTCCATGATGCAGCAGGCCAGTATGATTCATGTAATCGCTGGCGTTATCTGGACAGCTATTGCTTTAGGTCATATTTACATCGGCACAGCAGGTACTGAAGGTGCATTTGAAGGTATGTCTACCGGCTACGTATCAGAAGAGTGGGCGCGTCAGCATCACGATCTTTGGTACGAAAAAATGGCTCGTAAAGGCAAGATTATAGACGTGGGCGAGGCCAGAGGTCCCAACCCCGGCTATGGCCATCAACAGCCACGATCCAGTGCTTCAAGTACCAGCTAGTACACGTTCGGCCTAATGGGCTTTACATTGTAGTTCCTAGAACCAAACCCACTTTTAGAGTGGGTTTGGTCTTTGTGGAGCAGGCATAAGCGCGATACACTGACGATAGCTTCTTCCAATAGTGTTTTTAATGAACAGCACCACACCCAAAACAACGACAGAACACAGAAAGTTTCCCGACGACGTAATTCTTGCGTTGCATGAAGCCGACGTCACCGCCACTTGCTTACCCGTGCAAATCGATGAAAAAGACTGGCAAGCCGGTTTTTTCTATGTCATGGACCCAAAAGCACCGTGTTTGAAAACGGCAACTGGTGAAAAAAACAAAACGCTGCAAGGACCCTATGCGGTTGGGCTGGATGCAGATCTGCATGAGCATGAAAAAGGCACCATGATCGAGTTGGGTTTTGAAATACACACACCCATTGAACCGTGTAAGGCCATTATGTTGTTTTTAACCGGCCACACATCAGTGCATTTTGATGCGCTTAAGTTGTTGAGCAAGCAAGAAGCAATTCCCTTGTTCATGGGCGATGAATATTGCAATATCTTATGGCAGCAATGGATACCGGTGAACGATGCTTTCAGAAATGGGCTAACCGGGCTTATGGATGAATCGGTCAGACGAGATGCGTTAATTCGTATGAGTGGTCATTATGATCCCGATCAGGTTTTTGCAGACACGCTGGCTCAGCGCAAGCTGGTGTAGTTACCGGTGCCCGTACAATTCCTGCATACAGTAATAAGAACAAAACGATGGGTAGGGTTATTGCTATTCGCAATAGCCACCACATCGTCCCTCACATTTACCACCACATCGTTTGCTAAGCAGTTAAGTGCCAACGAAGTTGGTGACGCTTCTAAAAGTAGTGAATCCTCTAAAGAGTCCATTGTTAGCGTAAAGAACACCCATTCGGTTTCTATCGATCAACAATGGATAAGTGCCATTAACAGTGATCGAATAGACACGCTCAGCCAGCTGCTGCATAAAAGCGCGAACCCTAAACAGCTGATGTCGCTACACAGCGACACCGGTAAAAGTGCGTTTATGGTGGCGGTTAAGAAGGGTGATCGTGCGCGTGCCGAAAAATGGTTGCAGCTCGGTGGAAATATCAACGCCAAAACCAAAACCGGCGGCACGGCTTTAATGTTTGCGGCGTTAGGCAATCATGTGCCAATTGCGCGGTGGTTGCATGGGCTCGGCGCTAGCATTAACGACAAAGGCAGTAATGGTTGGTCGGCCGCTACCATTGCCGGTGCAAAAGGCTTCGATGAGTTTTTGTTGTGGCTTGTTGAAGTGGGTGCGCTGATGGATGCCCCTGATGTGTATCGCTTTACGCCCTTGTTGCGAGCTGTCGATAACCAGCACCTATCCACAGCGAAATTGTTGTTGGAACAAACCAGTGCCAATGTTGATCATAAAGATGAATCTGGTAGCAGTGCATTGCACTATGCCATTGCCAACCGGCATGTGCCCATGATTCA
>CALDTX010000066.1 GCA_937923565.1 uncultured Granulosicoccaceae bacterium
AAAACGTACACCTACACAACTATACAACTACACAACTACACACCTACACACCTACACACCTACACACCTACACACCTACACACCTACACACCTACAATCCCGCACACTCCCCCATATCCATCCACCTATTCACTCAAAAACGCACCTACACGCCCGGTCTACAGAAGTTTAATCATTAAGGATACGGGATTTTTCTGTGACTATTAGCGCATTAAACAAACATATTGATCCATACTTTAAACTTGCAAGAAAGTTTACATACCTAAGCGATTATGGGTGATATCCTAAAATAAAACGACCTTAAGAGACAATCCAACATGCCAATCAACATGCAAAATGTACGATCAGCAGCATCCATTCGAAATTTCTGCACAAAATTTTTGGTCGCAATCTCATTGCTGTGTACCCTGCATTCATCCAATGTTCTAGCCTTAGACCCACCCACCAATATTCGATTAGAAGATGGTGTATTGCATTGGGACGCTGTAGCTGGCGCAAGCGAATACCACATTTATTATTTCGATGGCCCGATACCTTCAAGCACCGTACTGGGTAACTTTGTCGTCACTACAGGTGGAACGCGTTGGTCGTTAGCAGCACGCAGCTTGCCGCTTGGGTACTACACGGTAGTGTCCATTCAAACTTACGGTCAGTCCGCTCCAGTTGAATACTCAAAAGTCACTGATGGCGCAATTGTGCCTTTTCTTAATACGCCACAAGCAGATGATTCGTCATTGGCACTATTGAATTCAGGCCAGCTAGAAAGTTACTATGCTGGTGATGATGGTTACAACAAAGCAGGCGTACCAACTACTTCGGAACGGTATGTATTGAATGGCGACGGAACCTTTACCGACACGCTGACACAACTTGTTTGGCTATCTGATAGTTCGTGCATTCCGTTACTGGACTGGGTTGCCGCAGTCGACTATGCGAACAAACTCACAACCCGCGGCGGAAATACTTGTGCAAACCTTCGGGATGGCAGCCAACTAGGAGACTGGCGCCTAGCCAATATCGTTGAATTAATGTCTTTGTATAACTATGGCTTAAGCGGCGCTATCGGTGATATCCCAATAAGCGATGTCCGTGCTGTTATCGGCGATGATTTTTGGTCGTCTACTTCTTTCCAGTCGGCCCCAACCCCTAATGATATTGGCATGGCATGGGAAGTGAAATTTTTGTCGGACCCGGATGCTGGCAGCCATGTGGACCAAAAATTAAATTTAGGACGCGCTTGGGCAGTAAGAAACCGTTAGCAGGCTATTTTTTGAATTGCGCGGCCGAACAATGCCGGCGATTCAGCCATCATCAAGTGACCAGTTTGCGGAATAATTTGCTCACTGCTTACTTGCTGCGACACCCAGCCTGGAACATCCCACGCGGAACGTGAACGCTCACCGGCAATCAGATGCACCGGCAGTTCAGACGATAAAAGCGTTTTAACATCTTCCAAATAAACAGATTCAGCAGTAGCTGTAACAACAGCGCGCGCTTGTTCTTGTACCGTTGATGCCGGCTGAAACGCTAGCCAACTTCGGGCGATCTGTTTCGTCCAATCATTGAGCGCTACACCAGCGTTAGCTATCCAGCCGTCAGGGTCTGAACGGTATTCAGCAATTATCACTTCAACATCGCTCAGTTTTTTATTAGCGATCTCTGACGACCAAAATGCATCGTTTAAAGTGAAGTTCCCCTCTACACTGGTAACCGAAGACAGTAGCTCAGGAAAACGTTTCGCTACCACAAATGCAATTGCACCGCCCACCGAATGACCAACCAAGTTCACTGCATTAAGTTGATTATCCTGAATATACTGCGCTACATGATCAGCCTGTCGCTCCAGCGTCATTCCGTTCATATCAACGCTATCATGCACACCGTAACCAAGAAGATCGGGAGCAAACACGTTTTGACCGCCAACAGCACTGAGAATGGTTTGATCACTTAAGTGACCAAACAAACCATGAATAAGTACAACAGGATTTAGATTTTGTTTAACCACTGCGCTTGCTTAATTTAGAGGCCCGTTCTCGTTTAAATGCCATTTGTACGCAAACGCCATGCTAGATTAACGACCGCGCTCGCTGGCCAACAATCGCTCTTTGATTTCCATACCCCAACGGTAACCACCAAACCCACCATCTGAGCGTACAACCCGATGACACGGAATAATTAATGCAACTGGGTTTGCGCCGCAAGCATTAGCCACAGCTCTGAACGATTTAGGATGACCAATTGCCTGCGCCACCTGATTATAGGTCATGGTTTCACCAGAAGGTATACCACTGAGTACTCGCCAAACCTTTTCCTGGAATACCGTGCCCTTAATATCCATTGGTAATGCGCGAACACGATCTAGTGCAGAGGATTTGTCTGCACTAGCAACCAAACCACTTACTGTTTGCACCATGTCATTAAACTCATCGTTACCAGGATGAATATAAGCTTGCTGGAAGTTATGCTGCAACTGTTTGACCAGCGCATCGTTAGACTCTCCGAATCCCACATAACAAATACCAACGCCAGTTGCCGCAACAATTAATTCGCCAATATCCGTATTCGCCGTTGCATAACTTATAACAGCACCCTTGCCACGCTTTTGGTATTGTTTTGGCAACATACCCAGCATTGCATCGGCGCGCGCATAAAACCGACTGGCTGACTCAAAGCCAGCAGCGTAAAGCGCATCCGTTATGCACGTACCATTAAGCAGTTGTTGTTGCACTCTAATTCTTTGCAAGGTATTCGAGTATTGCTTAGGTGTACAACCCATGCATTTTTTAAATAGACGTTGCGTTTGGCTTTCGCTTAATTGTGCTTTAGCTGATAACTGCGCTAAAGTGACAGGTGCAGGGGATGATTCCATGAATCGGCAGGCTTGAATAACTAGCCACCATTCTCGTGGGAGCTGCGGGTTATTTAGTGTCAGTTTTGGAGAGCTATAGTTCATGGGGATAATGTTACGCTTAGTGCTGAAGAAAAACCTCCCGTTTCTTGCAAACTTCCCGGCGAGCGACTCATTTATGCCTATCCCTAAGCGTAAGATAACCAAACACCACCCGATTCAACGCCGTAACAATACAAACCACCGCAAACAAGCCAGCAATAATATGAAAATAATGCGGTAACAAACACATCAACGCAAAGCAAATAATAGTTTCAGTACCTTCGGCCAATCCATCTAAATAGTACAAGCCCTTATAAGCAAAGTTGGGGTGTGCTAATTCATGCTTCGACGCCATTGACGAAAAAGCAAGAAACGAAGCACCGGTACCCACAAAGCTTGCGATGAGTACAGCCGCAGGCAACGCGTTTTGTGTTGGGTTGGCAAAAGCAAAACCCACAGGCACCAACGCATAAAAAATAAAGTCCAGGGATATATCTAGAAATGCTCCAGCGTCAGTGGGCGTTTTAAGCCTTGCAAGTTCGCCGTCTATGCCGTCAGCAAGGCGGTTTAGCAGCAAGAAAAGTAAGCCCAGTAAAGGTTCATTGAGTGCAATACAAACTACGGCTAATACGCCAATGCAAAATCCGATGACTGTAACCTGATTAGCACTAAACCCAAGTTTGTTTACCGCTTGTGCAAGCTTCCGTAACGCAGGCTTAATAATCGGAACGACTTTCTTATCCAGCATGT
>CALDTX010000067.1 GCA_937923565.1 uncultured Granulosicoccaceae bacterium
CCTTCCAGCCATGGACGACGACGATTTACGGCGTGGCCAACCCACTTTGCACAAGAAATACGACGAAGCTACGGCCATTCTGGCGGGCGATGCGCTTCAGGCGCTCGCTTTTACCGTGCTTGCCAGCAACAGTGACCAACAGCTTTCGGATACGGCAAAGTTACATATGATCACTATTTTGGGTGAAGCCAGTGGTGCGAATGGCATGGCAGCCGGTCAGGCAATCGACCTTGAATCAGTGGGCAAAAGACTGAGCTTGGAACAGTTAGAGAATATGCACCGACACAAAACCGGCGCATTAATCAAAGCCAGTGTTGGCATGGCCGTTCTGATTGCCGACCTGGACAACACCACACTACAACAACAATTGGAAGACTACGCTGGAGCGGTGGGCCTGCTATTCCAGATTGTTGACGATATTCTCGATGTTATCAGCGACACTGAAACACTCGGAAAACCCCAAGGAGCGGATGTAGCGCTGAACAAGCCCACCTACCCAGCTCTATTAGGGCTTGATGGAGCGAAGCAATATGCGCAGAAAATGCATCACAGTGCGATCAATAGCCTGGGCGGCTTAGGCAACGATTTCGACGAACTACGCGATTTGTCAGAATACATCCTGAATCGAACGTTTTAGCTTCGCAATTGTTTGCATTTTCATCGAAATCTGGCTGTATCCTTAGAAACGTGTTGCAGAGTTACTCGCTAAAACTTGTTAATCAGCCAGCGTGGGCACATAATTCGGTAGTGGGGCAATTTCGAGTGCTCAAGCTGCTTTTTCAATAACTAACCGGCCCACCCGCCTTTAAGCTTACAACGATAAAAATTACTGAATACGAGTGGACATTTCCAAACAATTTCCGTTGCTGCATTCAGTCGACTCGCCTGCGCATTTGCGACGACTCGATGAAAGCCAACTACCGCAATTCAGTGACGAACTTCGCCAGTTTGTGGTGCAGTCTGTTGCTTCAACCGGCGGCCACTTAGGTGCAAGCCTGGGCACTATTGAACTCACTGTTGCGTTGCACTACATCTTTAATACACCTTACGACCAACTCGTGTGGGATGTTGGGCATCAGACCTATGGCCACAAAATACTCACGGGTCGCCGAGACCAAATGCACAGCATGCGTAAGCAAGGCGGTTTGGCAGGTTTTCCACGACGCGAAGAAAGTGAGTTCGATACGTTCGGCGTAGGTCATTCAAGCACGTCGGTTAGTGCGGCGCTTGGCATGGCACTGGCGGCACAACGTAACACCGATCCTAAAAAATTCGCCCGTAAGGTGGTCGCTGTTATTGGTGATGGTGCACTAACCGCTGGCCTCGCTTATGAAGCGCTGAATCATGCAGGTGGCGTTAAAGCCAATATGTTAGTTGTACTTAACGACAACGATATGTCTATCTCACCCAATGTGGGTGCAATGAACAAGTACTTAGCCAGAATATACTCGGGTAAGTTTGTGTCCGGGGCTCGCGCTGGCAGTAAACGCGTATTGAGCAAAGTGCCCACCATGCTCGAACTGGCACGGCGCACCGAAGAGCACATGAAAGGCATGGTGGTGCCTTGCACCTTATTTGAAGAGTTAGGCTTTAACTATTTTGGGCCAGTCGATGGCCACGATATGGACAGTTTAATTGGTGTACTCGCCAACTTACGCGACCAAACCGGCCCATTGTTTTTACACGTGGTTACCCGTAAAGGCCATGGCTACAAATTCGCTGAACAAGATCCATTAGCCCTTCATGCAGTGACGCCATTCGACCCTGCAACCGGCAAGAGTTTAAATCCAAGCAAATCGAACCAGCCTACTTACACGCAAATTTTTGGCGACTGGCTATGCGACATGGCTGAGCAAGATAAAAAACTTGTGGCGATCACACCAGCCATGCGTGAAGGCTCTGGCATGGTTGAATTTGAACAACGCTTTCCCGATCAATACTACGATGTGGGTATCGCTGAACAACATGCCGTCACGCTTGCAGCTGGCTTAGCCTGCGGGGGCGAAAAACCAGTGGTTGCCATTTATTCAACGTTTTTACAACGCGCCTACGATCAAGTGGTTCATGACGTTGCTATTCAAAATTTACCGGTTATGTTTGCCATCGATCGAGCCGGACTCGTAGGCCCGGACGGCCCAACCCACGCAGGCAGTTTCGATTTTAGTTTTTTACGCTGCTTACCCAATATGGTGGTCATGGCACCGGCCGATGAAAACGAATGCCGTCAAATGTTGTTTACCGGCCATCAATACGACGGGCCTTGCTCAGTCAGATACCCAAGAGGTGCCGGGCCAGGTGTGGAAGCACAACAGGAAATGCAAGCTTACCCCATCGGTAAAGCAGAGCTTCGCCAGCAAGGGGAACATATTGCGCTTTTGGCTTTTGGCACAATGGTGAGCGTTGCCGAACGTATTGCAGAAGAAAACGGCTATACCGTTATCAACATGCGTTTTGTAAAACCACTCGATACACAGATTATCGACAAGGCAGCAGCTACTCACAAATTATTGATAACGCTTGAAGAAAATGCGATTGCTGGAGGTGCAGGTGCTGGCATTGCCGAGTACTTGGCCACAACCAGCAACACAACGCCGGTTAAACATATTGGCCTGCCAGATGAATACGTTGAGCACGGCGATCGCGCTGAGCTACTGCATTACTGCAAACTCGATGACGCTGGCGTGGGTGAGCAAATTGAAACTTTCGCTGCATCCGACACCATTGCAAAAAAGACTGCGTAAACTAACATGAGTACCCTGGCATGAGCACAACGCAGACAACCGAACCAGCACCGAATAGTGCGGTTCAAAACAACGCCGACAACATCAACCCCAGTAGCTTGCCTGACGATCTTTACGATAAAAAAGACGACTACTACCAAGGCACACGACCAGAACTACTTGCCTACTTTCCACCCACTGCAAAAACAGCGTTGGATGTTGGCTGTGGTGAAGGCTGGTTTGGTAAGAGCTTAATTAAAAACTTTGATAGCGAAGTGTGGGGCGTTGATATCAGCGAACAATCCATTGCCGTTGCAAAGAACAATTTACATAATGCGTTTGTAGCTGATGTAACAACCAACCTCGATCAACTACCCGATAGCTTTTTTGATGTGATCTACTTCAACGATGTGTTGGAGCACCTAATAGACCCCTATACATTACTTGAAAAAATTTCCGGCAAGCTTTCTGCACAAGGCCGTGTGGTCGCATCCATTCCGAATATCCGTCACCACAAGGTGCTATGGAGTTTACTGGTTAAACGCGACTTCAAATACGAGCGTGCTGGTGTTATGGATGAAACGCATATGCGCTGGTTTACGCGCAAAAGCATGGAGCGTATGTTTATAGAGGCAGGCTACAACGACGTTACCTCGCACCCTATTTCCAAAACAAAGTCTTTGCGCCCGCTCATCATGAAAATTTTCACACTGGGCTTGATTGGCAGCGACATCAACTACCCGCAATTTGTGATCAGCGCACAAAAAGCCAGCTAGTTTCAGTTTTTAAATGGGTTTCAGGCCTCTTCGAGAGTGATTGCAGCTTCCGCACTGCTCACTGTTTTTGCCGCTGAAACAGTAGCTGCTGATGCAGCAACGCTTACTTGACTGGCTTGCTCGTGCTGGATATCAAACCATTCGCTGCAACTGTGTTGCTGCAACACCGTTAGCCGTTCGTAATTCGACGACAAATGACCACGTACCGTTTTAACCGCTGCCTGATCAGAATTGTTTTGCTCGCTTAAATGACCCAGTAATATGGATTGCAATTTTGGGTGATCAAGCCGTGCGATTAATTCACCCGCCTGTTCATTACCAAGGTGTCCGAACGGTCCGCGAATACGCGCTTGCAAGCTGGCTGGGTAAGGGCCATTGCTGAGCATGGTTTCATCGTAGTTAGACTCAATTAGCATGGCATCCAAGCCTTCAAGCTTTGCCTCGACATGAGGCGTACAAGCACCAAGATCAGTAACCACTGCAAATCGAACTTTATTAAATTCAAATATATACTGGCACGACTCAGCGGCATCGTGCGGTGTTGGGAATGGATCGATTAGCAGATCGCCAATGGAGAAACTCTGATGCGCATTAATCAAATGAACGGCACTGAATTTTTTATCGCGTAGCGCATGGTAAGTGCCGTGCGTTAACCAAACCGGGACATTGAATTTACGGGACAACGGGCCAATGCCACGCACATGATCACCATGCTCATGGGACACCAATACGGCGTCGATGGAATCTGGTGATAAGCCTAACTGGGCCAACCGAGCGGTGGTTTCTTTTAATGTGAATCCGCAGTCGAGCAATACCCGCGTTTCACCTGAGCACACTAACGTGGCGTTGCCAGCACTGCCGCTACCGAGTGAGGCTATTTTGAGCATTCAGGCCAGTTCAGCCTGCATAGCGTTGAGTAGGCTGAGCTCGTTTTCCGCGGAAAGACGTTCGCCGCTACTGTTCGTTACAGTGACGCTAACTGCGCTGATATGCACAGGTTTTACGAACACAAAAACCGGCGTTTCGCTACCTGGCGCTCTGGCCTCAATACGACCCAAGCCCGTATTGGTTTCAGCAACAACATAATTGAGCTTAGTAAGCGCTGAACTCACTGCTTGTACTGACGGTGCGTACCCTTTGTGTAGCAACATCTGGCTGCCTGATGCGGTGGTTTGTACGGTGGCATCGTTGAAGATAGCGTTGGCCTGCGCACTACTTAAAATACCGCGCGCTTTTTGTTCTTCAACACCGAAAAATACCAACAGCTGTGTGAGCAAGGTAGCCACCTGCTCTGCGTCGTGTGAATCCGCAGGCCAAACAGAGTTGGCTAAAGCATCGGCCTGGTCTGCGCTGGCTTGTTGTGAGCGGGCGAATAGCCGTGTGCCATTGCTGCCGGCTCGCTCTAAACGAAACGAAAATCGGTTGATAACGTCATCTGACGCTTTGAGGTTTTTCAACAAGCCGCCTGAACTTGCGCCTTTAACGGCCTGCCACTGCGTAACGATGGTTCCGGTGACAGGTTCGGTCCGTTCGATAGCGTAACGCTCTTGCCGTATAAATTGCAGCAAGCGAGGCCAAACATCTTCGGGTGTCTTCTGCACTTCCAGCCAATTCTGAGCACCTTGGCGTACATACCTAGCCGTTGAAAACTCGGGTAATAGACTGTTGCGTGCGACGGTTCCACCACCCGTACCCGGAATGATGAATTGTTCGCCATCGCTGATGTTGGTTAAATCGGGCGGCACTTGAAGCACTTTGGCGTCGGCAGAGGTGCTGCTGTAGGCGATATCAGGGCTGGATGCGCTGTTCAGGCTCACACAGCCCTGCAAGAACGCAAACAACAATACAAAGCTTGTGGCGGCAAACTTTCGTGCTTTAAACATAACGTGTATTTGTTCGCTTGAGAAAATGAACCAATGTTAACGTCTAACTATAGCGCACAGAACACGAACTGCCGTGTGCGCAAGGCTTGCCATGCAGGTTTGTCATGAACGAGCAGTGGAAACTGCCCGTAGGTTACGCTGGCTCGGCCTCAAGTGCAATTGCACCACTTTTTTCAAGTGCTGCCCGTACACGCTGATGGTATTCATCAGCTAATGGCGTCAGAGGTAGTCGCATAGCAGGTTTGATCTTGCCCATTTCAGCCAGCGCCCATTTTACGGGTATCGGGTTAGATTCATGGAATAGTGCAACGTGTAAGTCGCCGATGCGCGCCTCGATGGCTTCTGCCTTGGCACGATCACCGGCCAAGGCAGCTTTACACATGTCGTGCATGGCCTTGGGTACGACATTCGCCGTAACAGAAATATCGCCTTTAGCACCCGCCAGAATACTTTCCATGGCGGTGGCATCGTCGCCGGTTACGATCATAAAGTCGTCGACGCAGGCAGCAACTAATGCCTTAATGCGCTCAACCGTGCCAAAAGCTTCCTTTATGCCGATGATGTTGTCGATACGTGACAACCTGGCTGAGGTGGCAACCTCCATATCCAAAGCGGTTCTACCGGGTACGTTATAGAGAATTTGTGGGATATCAACGGCCTTGGCGATTGCCAGAAAATGTTGATAAAGGCCTTCTTGCGAAGGTTTGTTGTAATACGGCGTTACCAATAAACAAGCATCGGCACCAACCTCAACAGCATGCTCTGTTAGCTCGATGGCTTCAGCCGTTGAATTCGCGCCGGTGCCAGCGATAACAGGCACCCGCTTATTGCACAGATCAACCACTTTTTTAATGGTTTGCGCATGTTCAGGCACAGTCAGCGTGGCGGACTCGCCAGTGGTACCCACTGCCACAATGGCATCTGTACCAGCGGCTATGTGAAATTCGATCAAATCGGCCAGCGCCGCATCATCAATCTCGCCCGACTCGTGCATTGGAGTAACCAATGCAACCATACTGCCTTGATACATAAGAGTTTTCCTGTTCTGATCCCACTATTTTAACAAACCGCAGCGAGCCTGGAATCACTCATTTCCGCACCACGGAGGCGCAGTATCGCATCGAATAGCACCCAAGCGCGTTAAACTCAGTCGAATCGCCGTAATTTTTAAGCAAAAACTGAGGAGCAATAGACGAATGAGTGCAACGATCGGCAAATCGGCCCCCGCATTTACGCTGCCAGCGACGGGTGAGAAAAAAATCAGGCTCTCAGAGCTCAAAGGTAAAACCGTGGTGCTGTATTTTTACCCACGCGACGCAACACCGGGTTGTACTACTGAAAGCCAGGATTTCACCGCTGCACATAAAAAATTCTTAAAAGCCGGTGCCGTGATTTTGGGCATATCGCAGGACCCCATAAAGAGCCATGAAAAATTCAAGGCAAAACACAACATGCCATTCGATTTACTCAGTGATGAGTCGGGCGATATTTGCAGGAAGTATGACGTCATCAAAATGAAACAAATGTATGGCAAACAATTTGAAGGCATTGAAAGAAGCACATTTGTGATCGACGAGAAAGGCATTCTGCGCCGCGAATGGCGCAAGGTAAAAGTTGCCGGACATGTCGACGAAGTCTTGGAGTTTGTTCAACAGCAATAATTTGCAACGACGTTAACTCGATGGCCAACGCTCCTCACTACAACATCAATCTGCAAAACTTCTGGAACGACCCGTACCCGGACCTTGCGCATTTGCGCGAACACTTACCGGTTGCCTTCGTGCCAGAGCTGGGTGCCACGCTTATTACCAGACGTAACGACATCTTCGAACTTGAAAAAAAGATCGACTTTTTTTCTTCGGTTAATGCAGAGGGCCCCATGGTTCGAATGATGGGTCAAAACATGATGCGCAAAGACGGTGCTGCGCATTTACGCGAACGCAAAGCGATCGCACCTGCGGTTTCCCCAAAAACCGTTAAAACCATTTGGAAAGCCCAATTTGAAGCGTTCACGCAACAAACACTGAACGACATCAAAACGCAAGGCCAAGCCGATATGGCAAACGATATTGCTAAGCGACTATCTGGGGAAGCGTTAATGGTATTAACGGGTTTACGCAGCATGACATGGCAAGAAATGGATCGCGTTAGCCAAGGCATGATCGACGCAATCGCAAACTATGTGGGCGATCCAATAGTTGAAGCCAACTGCCGGGACTGCACAAACTCAATAGAAAATCATATCGCGCAAATGATGCCGGCTTTAAAGGCTAACCCTGATCATTCGGTTTTGTCGGTTCAAATGCAAGCCGGTATGCCGGAAGAACAAATCATAGCTAACGTTAAATTAGCAATTTCAGGCGGGCAAAACGAACCTCGCGATGTTATCGC
>CALDTX010000068.1 GCA_937923565.1 uncultured Granulosicoccaceae bacterium
ATGCATCGTGGCGTATAGGGTGGTGGCATCTTCACGCAATTGCGCATCGGGCTGTAGCTGTGCACGCTTGCCGGACTCTATCGTTTGATCTAACAAGCGATGCGCCGGGTTAAACGCTGCTGCTGCAGATTGCGCTACATAAGCAATGCGTGTTCCCCAAAGTTTGCGCCGTTGTGATTCTTTTAGATCCAGTAAATTTTCGCCATCAAAAATGACTTCACCGCCGGTGAATTTACAACCGGGCCTTGCAAAGCCCATGGCCGCTAAACCCAAGGTAGATTTACCCGCACCGGACTCGCCAATAAGCCCCAGAATTTGGCCACGCTCAAGCGCTAGATCCACCCCTTTAATAATGGGGTGCCATTGTTCATCCGAAAAACCTTCGATGCTGATATTACGCATCTCCAGCAACGGGCTTTGTTTCTCGTTAGTGCTCATCACGTAGCCCGCTGGATTTATGCAAGAACCAATCGACCACAAAGTTAACGGCAACGGTGAGTAAACCGATGGCGGCGGCTGGTAGTAACGGCGTAATGCCTGCTTTTAAATCGTATTGTGCAAATTGAATTAATGAGGCGTTGTCTCGAACCATGGAACCCCAGTCTGCGGTGGGTGGTTGAATGCCAACACCTAAGAACGACAACGCAGCAATGGTGAGAAATACAAACGAGAAACGCAAACCAAACTCTGCCACTAAGGGTGGCATGATGTTGGGCAGAATTTCACGACGCATTATCCACGAGAGTTTTTCGCCGCGCAGTTTGGCAGCTTCTACATAATCCATCACCACAACGTTAATGGCGACAGATCGCGTAAGTCGAAATACGCGAGTGGAATCGAGCACCGCGATGATAAAGATCAAACTCATCACGCTGGGCTTGAAGATAGACAACAACATTAACGCAAAAATTAAGCTGGGGATCGCCATGATCACATCAACTATGCGGCTGAGCAGTTGATCCAACCATGAACGGTTAATGGCAGCCACTAAGCCTAATCCACCACCCACTAAAAACGACAGCAAGGTAGTTACTAGCGCAATGCCCATGGTGTTGCGTGCACCATAGATTAATCGCGTGAAGATATCTCTACCGATTTGATCGGTGCCTAAACGGTGCGTGGCATCCCAAGGCGCATAGGGTGTGGCAAAGATTTCTGCTTCACCATACGGTGCTAACCAATGGGCAAATACCGCAACGAACACATACGCGCTAATGACGATCATGCCGAACCAGGCGGATATCGGCGCTTTTTTCAGCGCTATCCACCAACGCTCTGAGCGTGATCGTCGCTTTCGCACCGAGCCCACCTCGGCCGCGGCTGCATAGCCCGAACTGGTGGTCGAATCAGGGTTCTCGTTGGGGTTTGAATCGGCTGTCATCGTGGGTGTAGCAATCTGGGGTTAGTGACGATGCCAATAACATCAGCAATTAAGTTAAGAACAATATAAGTGCCGGCAAAAATTAACGCACAAGCCTGCACCACCGGGATATCGCGCGATGACACAGAGTCGACCATCAGCTGCCCGATGCCGGGATAAACAAAAACAACCTCAACCACCACAACGCCTACCACCAAGTACGCCAGGTTAAACGCAACAACCGTTGCGATAGGTGCCCAGGCATTGGGTAAGGCATGTTTAAGAATGACTTCAGAACGCGTTGCACCTTTAAGGCGCGCCATTTCAATATAAGGACTGGCCAATAAGTTAATGATGGCCGCACGCGTCATGCGCATCATGTGGGCAACAATTACCAGCGTTAAGGTGATAGCCGGTAGTGCAATTTTATTAAGCCGTTCGCCCAAGGGCATGCTTGGATCAACGGTTGCCAACGATGGAAACACATTCCATAACGACGACAACAACAAAATTAAAATGTAGGCCACAAAAAATTCAGGCATCGATATCGTGGTTAAGGTGCCTGCATTGACTGAACGGTCGTACCAGGAGTTTCGATAAAGCGCCGCGGTTAAACCCAGAAACAAGGCCAACGGCACAGCGACAATGGCGGTTACCGAAGCTAAGAAGAGTGTGTTCTTTAAACGCGGGCCGATCATTTCAGCGACCGAGCGTGATCGATCCATACCCGATGCTGATCGCCCCGAAAACGAGGTGCCTAAATCGCCTTTTGCCACAGCGCCTAACCATTCGAAGTAGCGCTGCACGGCCGGTTTATCTAAGCCGAGCTCTTCACGAAATTTGGCAACGGTTTCTTTGGTGGCCGCTTGCCCCAGCACCGCTTCACCGAAGTCGCCGGGCAGAAAAGTAACAGAGCTGAAGATGATCGCTGAAACTGCAATGAGAGCAACCACGCCCAAGCCCAGCCGTTTCAGTATGGTGCTAATAACAGGGTGCAAGGAGTTGTTAACCTCAAAATTTAATACCGAAATAGTACCAAAATTTCACTATTTCGCTGCTTTTGTGTAAGCTGGAAGCCAATGCCATGCTGAAAACGACAGGCAACTTTTCGTCTATTCGGCACTTATGTTACTTTAATCACAGAACTTATCCAAATATTAAATTCCTACAGCACCACAACTGGAGACTAGTACGTTGAAGAAAAACATCGTTCTCGATCATGCCGAGAAACTGACAGCCGGAAGTATTTCACGGCGACGATTTATCATGACAGCTTTAGCGGCTGGTGCAACTTTACCCATTGCTATGTCTATCGCCGACAAAGCCATCGCCGCAACACCGGTTAAAGGTGGCCGCTTGCGTCATGGTGTGGGTTATGGTTCCACCACCGACTCTCTCGATCCGGGTACATCTGAAAATGGTTTCACACAAGCCCTGCACTACTCTTATGGTAACCACTTAACCGAAGTTAATAACGACGGCTCATTAATACCCGAACTTGCCGAAAGCTTTGAAGCCAGCAATGGTGCAAAAACATGGGCATTCAATTTACGCAAAGGCGTTGAATTCCATAACGGCAAATCCTTAACAGCCGACGATGTCATTGCAACCTATAACTACCACCGCGACGAGAATTCAAAGTCTGCGGCTAAAGGCTTGCTCACCGCTGTAACTAGCATGAAAAAAGATGGCGACTATCGCGTTATCTTTGAACTCGAAGCCGGCAACGCTGACTTTCCTTATATTGTGAGCGACTATCACTTAGTGATTCAAGCCGAGAAAGACGGCAAGATTGATCCGTTATCCGGTGTGGGTACCGGTGCCTACGTATTACAAGAGTTCGAACCCGGTGTGCGTTCCATTTCAACACGCAACCCGAACTTCTTTAAAGAAGGCCGCGCGCATTTTGATGAAATTGAAATGTTATCAATACTGGATATCACGGCTCGTCAAAACGCCATTATGAATGGCAACGTTGATGTTATTGACAACGTAGATCCTAAAACCGTTGCCCTGTTAGCACGCGTGCCTACCTTAAACATTCTGGAAGTTACTGGCACACAACACTACACATTTCCCATGCGCTTAGACGTTGAGCCATTTGGAAACCGCGATTTACGTTTAGCGCTTAAATACGCCATTAAGCGCCAAGAGCTGGTTGATAAAATTCTGTTGGGTCATGGTTTAGCCGGTAACGACATTCCTATTTCCAGTGCCATGCCGTTCCTGAACACTGACATTCCACAGCGCGAGTTCAACCCAGAAAAAGCGGCGGAACACTACAAGAAGTCTGGCCACAGCGGACCGATTCAACTATCAGCATCTGATGCCGCGTTTGCCGGTGCCGTTGATGCTGCGCAATTGATTGCAGCATCTGCTAAAGAAGCCGGTATTGATATCGAAGTGGTACGCGAGCCCAAAGATGGCTATTGGTCTAACGTGTGGAACAAGAAAGGCTGGTGCGCTTGTTACTGGGGTGGCCGACCCACTCAAGACTGGATGTACTCAGCCGCCTACACAGCCGACACCGAATGGAACGACACCGCGTGGAAAGAAACCGACGACGCAAAACGTTTTAACGAAGTGGTGGTTAGTGCTCGTTCAGAAACCGATGAAGGCAAACGTAAAGCACAGTACTTCGAAGCGCAGCAGTTATTGCACGACGATGGCGGCGCTATTGTGGCCATGTGGGCTAACTACATACACGCGCATTCCAAGAAGCTGACCAACGAAGGCAAAGTTGCAGCAAACTGGGTTAACGACGGCGGTAAATTAGCCGAGCGCTGGTGGTTTGCTTAACCTACAAAACCAAACTGCTTAATGTAGTGACTCACTATTGAATAGCAGGTGCGTTTAACCAAGCCGGTTAGTCTAACGATTAACCGGCTTTTTTTATCCATAGAATAAAGCCAGGAAACACCCCGATGCTCAACGTAAAAGAACAAGCCAATGTTGGCATCATCATGCCCGATGGTTGCCGCTTATCGGCACGCATCTGGATGCCCGACAACGCACTGAACACACCCGTGCCCGCGATCGTTGAACACCTACCCTATCGAAAACGCGATGGCACCATACACCGCGATGAAATTTCACACCCCTATGTGGCAGGCCATGGCTATGCCTGCATACGCGTAGACATGCGCGGCAATGGCGAGTCGGAAGGTTTAATGCACGACGAGTACACAGCACAAGAACTGCAAGATGCCTGCGACGTTTTAGCTTGGGCCGCCAGCCAACCCTGGTGCAATGGCAACACCGGCATGATCGGTATTTCGTGGGGCGGCTTTAATAGCTTACAAGTGGCCGCACTACAACCACCCTCATTAAAAGCGATTGTTACTGTGTGCTCAACCGTGGATAGATTTGCAGACGACATCCATTACAAAGGCGGTTGCTTACTCACCGAAAATATCGCATGGGCCGCCACAATGCTCTCCTACTCCTCCCGCCCACCAGACCCAGCATTGGTAGGAGACCAGTGGCAATCGCTATGGTTAGAACGACTCAACAACATGCCGTTCCTGGCCTCCACTTGGTTAAAACACCAAAAGCGCGATGCCTATTGGCAACACGGGTCCGTGTGTGAAGACTACGCAGCCATAAAAGCTGCCGTGTTATCAGTAGGCGGATGGCACGATGGTTACAGGAATACGATAAGCCATTTAGTGAGCAATGTATCGAGCACCGTGAAAGGCATTGTTGGCCCATGGATCCATAAATACCCACACTACGCAGCACCAAAACCCGCTATTGGATTTTTACAAGAAACACTGCGGTGGTGGGACTACTGGTTAAAGGGTATCGAAACAGATGTAAAGAACGACCCCGCTTATCGGGTTTGGTTAATGGACAGCGTAAAACCTGAACGTTGGCTACCTGAAAGACCGGGCCGATGGGTTGGTGAGCGTAACTGGCCATCGGAGAATATTGAGGACATTGTTTGGCAGGTTACAGGTGAACAAAACAAGACAAGCCTTGCGTTGGTGCAGAATCATGTTAAGTCGTTAAGCGATAAAGCTTCAAAACTTAATGTAGAC
>CALDTX010000069.1 GCA_937923565.1 uncultured Granulosicoccaceae bacterium
TACTGGCGGCGTGCAGTGCAGCTGCCACTGAATCGGCGTCGCGGTCGCTGTTGGCTGCGGAAATATCAACGACCGGTATGGCCTCTTTATCCAGTGCTTTTGCGCTCGCAAAAACCATCGCACCACCCACTCACGCTCAAAAGGTTGCAGTATATGCAACTAGTTTAGTCAGCGTCAATACGAACAGTGGGCGAAATGCGTAGGTAAAGAGCCTGAATGCGGCTCTTTGACCCAATAGTGCTTCGGTAAATTCTCCGATTACCTGCCTTACAACGCGATTTTGATGACTTTGCCGTTGGCGTCGAAGTCGATGCGCTTTTTCTTGAATTTATTCAACCAGTACATCCAGCTGCTGGCGCCAAGGTCTGGGTTAGCGTGATGCGGTGGGCGACCCATGGCGATCAGGATGCCGTCTTTTGTCATGCCGGTTTGCGGCTGACCCGATTTAATGCCGTCTCTGTCTGCTTTGTTCAGACTGCTGATTTTGGCAGAGTCACATTGTGGCCCGAAAAAGTCTGACAGGCTGTCTTGCATGGAAACGCCAGCCTTTTTTGTGTGCTTGTCGTAGGCCATGGTGAAGTTACGCCCGTTCCAGCTGAAGATCATTTTATTACGCTTAAACTTAACCACTTCAATATTTTCACAAACCGGAATTATGCTGGGCAATTGATAGTTTGTTGAATACAGCAAAGACTTATTCATGTCGGGGTGCAGATTACTTAAGGTTTGCAGTTTATCGCCAACCTTTATTTCCGCCATGGCAATTTGGCTTGCAAACGCCAAAACGATTAGCAATAAAGTTTGGGGGATTAAACGGAGTTTCATTTTTTTTGGTTTCCTTATTCATCGAGTACAAATTGAAGTGCTATGGATCATTGTATCCAGTTGCAGTACAGTTGCAAGTCAGTGGATTCACTGTTCTTAAAGTATTGTTGCATTGGAGAGACACGATGGCACAAAACGTACAAGCAGTAGTGATTGGTGGAGGGCTTGTTGGGTGTAGTGTGCTCTATCATCTCACCAAGCTAGGCTGGACCGACGTTGTATTGTTAGAGAGGAATGAACTGACCTCCGGTTCAACCTGGCACGCGGCAGCAAACATCCACGGCCTGCACGACAACAACAATATATCCCGCCTGCAGTATTACACGATGCAGCTCTACAAAGAGCTCGAAGCACAAACCGGCCAAAGTTGCGGCATTAATAGAACGGGGTCTCTCTACCTTGCACAAACGCGGGAACGCGAACAACAACTGCGCATACAAGCTGCCAAGGCAAAGCAATATGGCGTTGAGTTTTATGAAATAGGTTTAGATGAAGCAAGAAAGCTACACCCGTTAGTGGATTACACCGGTATACGTTGCATTATGCTCGAAGCCGATGGCGGCAATGTTGACCCTTCAGGTGTAACACACGCATACGCCGCTGGTGCCCGAAATGCAGGCGCACAAATTCATCGCTTCACACCCGTTGTAAAAACAACGCAAATGGATGACGGCGGCTGGGAAGTTGAAACGCCCGAAAAAACTTTTCATACACAAGTGTTGGTCAATGCTGCCGGCTTGTGGGGAAGGGAGGTTGGCAAGTTAGCCGGTTTAGATTTACCGTTAATGACGATGGAACACCAGTATTTTGTTACCGAAAGTATCGACGCTATTGAACAAAACGGCACGCGCTTGCCATCGGTAGCCGATAGAGACGGTGAGTATTATTTAAGACAAGAAGGTAATGGCTTGTTAGTGGGAGCTTATGAAAAGGCCGGCAAGTTCTGGGCAGAAAATGGAACGCCACTGGATTTTGGCCATGAACTATTACCCGACGATTTAGACCGAATAATCGATAACATGAACAATGCATGCGAGCGCATACCGGCCTTAGCTGAAGCCGGTATAAAACGTGTGATCAACGGTCCGATGATATGGTCACCCGATAGCTCAGCGTTGTTTGGCCCAGTGCCGGAGCTAAAAAACTATTACTGCTGCAATGGCATCATTCCAGGTTTTAGCCAGTCTGGCGGGCTGGGTATGCAATTGGCCAAATGGATTGTAGAGGGCGACTCAGAGCTGGACTTATTCGCTTGGGACATGGCGCGTTATGATGATTGGACAACACCCGCGTTTACCAAGGCGCGCGTGTTTGATTGTTATACCAACCGATTCAAAATTCATTTCCCGTACGAAGAACGCGAAGCAGGCCGACCCATTCGAACACGCCCTGCGTATCAAAAACAACTTGATATGGGAGCCGTGTTTGGATTGAGCTATGGCTGGGAACATCCGTTGTGGTTTGCAGGTGCCGGCCAGCGTGTAGAAGAAAGCTACGGCTATGAACGGCAGAACTGCTTTAGCTTTATAGAGCAAGAATGCAAAGCGCTAAGAGCCTGTGGCGGCATTATCGATATTGCAAATTTTGCAAAGTACCGCGTTAAAGGCCAAGGTGCAGGTGATTGGTTGGACCGTGTTGTGGCTAATCGAGTGCCACGCGAAAACGGCCGCTCATGTTTAACACCGTTATTAAGTTCACGTGGTGGCATTGCCGGAGATTTTACAATAACGCAACTGGACAACGATGATTATTGGATTGTTGGTTCAGGTATAGCCGAGCGATACCATAAGCGCTACTTTTATCAAGTGCCCTTACCTGAAACCGTTAGCTTCGAAAGCTGTAGCGAAACCTATGCAGGCTTCAACGTAGCCGGCCCTCAAGCACGCGAATTATTAACACGGTTAAGCAATCAGGATTTTTCGAATGAAGCCTGGCCGTTTATGCGTTCCAAAGCAATCACAGTGGCAGGCATAGAGGTTCTTGGATTGCGCGTATCGTTTACC